>DASXJM010000684.1:0-24525 GCA_036497405.1 Streptosporangiaceae bacterium
GGGGTCGGAGGACGGGGCCTCCACCCCGGAACCGTCACCGGATGAGAAGTACATGCCGACACCCTCGGACGCCGCCTGCACCAGGTAGGAGTGCTCGATGTTGGTCAGCGCCGGGGCCTGGCTCTCGGTGCCGCCTTCCCACGAGTTGGACGCGATCGAGGCCAGCGGGTGGTTGTTGGTCCCGTCGATGACGGCCAGGTCGGCGTCGAACAGGCCCTGCAGGCCCTGGTCGCCCTCGTTACAGCTGTCACCGCCGACGACCAGTTCGTTCGCGCCGGGCGCCATGGCGTAGGCGGATTCGACGTCCAGCTGCTCTTCCCCGTCGAACGGGTCGCCGCAGGCGCTGCCCTGGCCCAGCGACAGTTCCTCGTAGCGCTGCGCCGACGGCGCGGGCAGGCCATTGGCCGAGGCGTAGTCCTGCAAGGTCAGGAACATGTCCTGGGTCAGGCCCAGCTCGACCAGGGCGATGGTCTGGCCCTTGCCGGTGTTGGTGTTGTTGGCTCCGTAGGCCGCCCGGAGCTGGCTGGCCGAGTAGCCGCAGACCTCACTGGGGAACGAGGTGGTGCCGAACTGCTCGGGCTTGCCGGTGGCGATGTTCTGTCCGTAGTACTCCGAGCAGGGCGGTTGCGAGCTGGACACCGCGGGGGTGGCCGTCGAGGGCTTCACCGTGGAGTTAGACACCTGCTCCTTGAGGGGCTTGGTGCTGGGGCGGTCCATGGGCAGGATCGGGGCCACGTTGTCCAGGCCGGTCACGCCGAGCACGCTGCTGCTCAGCGTGTCCGGAACCGAGACCGCGCCGCTGTTGGCCCGCAGCGCGGACCCGTCCGCGTTGACTTGCGCCGTGGGCTGGTAGAGCTTCAGCGTGGTGTGCAGCGCGGAGTTGATGGTGGACACCGGGGCCGTGGCCCGCACGTAGGAGCGGAGCGCGTCGGTCTTGACCCCGGTGAAGCCCGCGCCACTCAGCCAGGACGCGACCTTGCTGGCCTGGCTGGCGGTGGCGCCGAACCGGGCCGCGTAGCTGTCCGGGCTCAGGTAGTGGTGATACTGCGCGTTACCGGGGGTGCTGACGGCGGCGGCGTACTGCTGGGCCGCGGTGACGTTCGGCTTGAGCCAGACCTGGATGGTCAGCTTGGTCGTGGCCGCGACCGGGCCGACCACGGTGGCGTGGCTGGTGAACGGCAGGGCCGAGCCGGTGATCGTGGTGTAGGCCGGCCCCGTGGCCGGGGCGGCCATGGCTTGCGTTCCGGCCCCGACGACGGTCAGGCCGGCCGCGGTCACGGCCGAGGCCATGACCCCCGTGAGCGTCCTGAGTTTGAACATGATCTCCCCAAGTCCCCTTTCGTCACCTATGGGCGAATTGGGGACGACGGTAACGATGTCATCTGGATAAAGACTGGATAAGCAACAGATTTCAACGTTTCCGCACGTGAGAAGGTGCGTAAGCGATCAGCGCCCGGCTCGCCGGGGACGGCCACATCGAGGTGCTTGGCCACCAGGCGGGCAATTGCTTCCGGGTCGTCGCCCAGCGGCGGAGGCATGTTCCCGTTCAGCCACAGCGTGGCCACCCCGTGCATCAGGGCCCAGGCCGCGATGCCGGTGGCCATCTGGTCGGCGTCCGGCTGGTCGCCGCGGTACAGCTCAGAGGCCGCGGCCGCCCGCGCCTCGAGCAGGGCGGGGTCCTGGGGATGAAAGAGCTCGGGCCGGTACATGACCTCGAAGTAGCCGCGATGGTTGACGGCGAACCGGACGTAGGCCACCCCGATTTCCAGGTAGCTGTGACTGGCCTGGTCTTCGGCCCGGAGGGCCTCGGCCAGCCGCCGGTAACCCTCGGCCGCGACCGCGGTCAGCAGCCCGGCCTTGTCGCCGAAGTGATAGGTGGCGGCGGCGTGGCTGACCCCGGCCCGGCGGGCCACGCCGCGCAGGCTGGTGGCGGCCGGGCCCTGGTCTTCGACCGTGGCCACGGCCGCGTCGATCAGGGCCGGCCGCAGGTGGCCGTGATGGTACGGGCGGGAATCGGAAGCCACGAGCCCACACCTTAGTGGATTTAACCACTGGACAGATATCTTGCCAATGGTCAAAGCGCCAGATCCTCGACCGCTGAGGCGTAGTGGTCGGCGACGGTGAAGTACACCACCGACGCCCCGACCAGCGCCGCCCCGATGACGTCGGCCGAGGTCACGCCCTCGCCCAGGAACACGGTGGCCCCCACGAACGCGAACACTGGGATCAGGTTGAGCACGATCGCGGCCTGGGTGGCGCCCACCCGGGAGATCACCGAGTTGAAGACCAGGAAGCTGGCCCCGTATCCGGCCACCCCCACCAGCATCGCGGCCAGCCAGAACCGGGGCGCGACCGCGGCCGGCAGTGGCTCGGCCCCGCTGGCCCAGCGCGCCGTGGCCGCGCCCGCCACCGCCAGCGCGGCCACGGTGAACTGCCAGGTGGTCAAGGCCAGCGGGTCGGACCCGTCGTCGAACCGCTTGGCCACGATCGTGTACAGGCTGGCGCTGAGTACTCCGCCCGCGACCAGCAGATCGCCCGGAGCCGTGCCGTGGCTGGCGCCCGGGCCCGCCAGCACGATCAGGCCGCCCACGGCGACCAGCACGGCCAGCGCGGCCGTGACGGTGATGGTTTCCCGCAGCACCAGCGCGGCCAGCACCACCACCAGCGCCGATTCCAGCCCGCTGAGCAGGGCTCCGTGGACCGCGCTGGTCATCGACAAGCCCAGCGTCTCGCACAGGTAGGCCAGAGCTGGCTCCAGCAAGCCCAGCACCACCGGAAGCCACCACACCCGCGGGGACCGGTAGCCGCGGGCCAGCAGGCCCAGCCACAGCACGGCCGCGGCCGCGGCCAGCTCGGTGGCCAGCAGGGTCACCGGCGCGAACCCGCCCAGCGCGAACTTGGTCCCGCTCACCGCGCCGCCCCACAGGGCAGACGCCACGATCAACCCCAGCAGGCAGCGGCGCACGATGACCCCCGCTCATACGTCCCTGCCTGTTCAGTGGGGCGAGCGGCCGGTCTGATACACAATCGCTCCGGGGTATCAGGACAAGCCGGCGCGGGTGCGGCACAGTTGAGCGCATGAGCGTGCTGGTGCCGGCCCGGGGGACGTCCCGGCCCGCCCGGCCCGGTGGGGTGGGCGGCCTGGAGGTCGTACTGGCCCAGGTGGCGTTCGCGGTGCTGTGCGCAGTGGTCCTGCGGATCAGGCCGCTCCTGGTCGAGCCGGACGACTCCGCCTACCGGGCTTCAATCGTGGCCGTGACCCAGGGCCACTTCTTCAGCCTGAGCAGCGCGCAGGCCCAGGCGCTGGCCACCCGGCTGGGCGGCCCGGGCGGCCCGGGCCCCGGTGGCCCGACCCGCCTCGTCCAGTGGGTCCAGCTGGCCAACGGGCGCTGGATCAGCGAGAAGGACCCCGGGTACCCGTACCTGGCCGCGCCGTTCCAGGCCCTGGGCCTGATCCGGCTGGCGCCGTTGTTCTTCGGCGCGCTGGCCTGCGCCGGGCTGTTCGCCGGGGGCCGGCGGTGGCTGGGCCCATACGGCGGGACCGCGGCGGTGGCGCTCTACTGCTCGTCGGGGGCGGCCCTGGTCTTCGCCTGGCGGGACTACATGCCGACCTTCACCGACGCCTCGCTGGCCGCGGCGGGCACCGGCGCCCTGCTCTGGGCCTGCTGGCCACCGGCGCGCCGGACCGGCGCCGCACCGGGTGGGGCCTGGCCGGGTTCGTGGCCCTGGAGGCGGCGACGTTCACCCGCTACACCGACATCGTCATCCTGGCTTGTGCCGTGCTGGCGGTGACGGCCGCGCTGATCTGGTGGCGGACCGCGCTGCCGGCCGGAGCCTGGCGCTGGTGGCTGGGGTCGGTGGCGGTGTTCGGCGCGGGGGTGGCCGTGTTCGACGCCCTGATCTACGGTGGCCCGCTCCGGTCCGGGTACCGGCCGGGGGAGATCCAGTTCAGCCTGAGTGCGGTCGGACCGAACCTGCGGTACATGCCGGCCCGCCTGGTCGAGGCCATGCCCATGCTGGTCCTCGGCCTGCTGGCGCTGGCCGCCATCGCGACCGGCTGGGTGCGGCGGCGCCACGATCCGGGCCTGCCGGGCGGCCGGGCCCGCCGCGACCTCGCGGTCGGCCTGGGCCTGGGCACGTCCTGGGCCGGGATGTGGGGTCTGTACGCCGCCTACACCTGGACGGCGCAGGCCGGCGCGGCCGGGCCGTCACTGCCGAATATCCGTTTCTACCTGCCCGCGGTGGGGGCGATCGCCCTGCTGGCCGCCTGGCCGGTGGTGTACGGCGGGCACTGGCTGGCGGCCCGGGTGCGCTGGACCGGGCTGGCCGTCCCGGCTCTGGCCCTGGCCGCGCTGTTCGGCCTCGGGATCTGGTCGTTCACCAGCCTGACCGGCTGGGCCGGATCCTCGGGCCGGGGGTTGATCCCCGTCACCCGGGTGGCTCCGGCCCAGCCCGGTCAGGGGCCGGCTACGCCCAATCAGGGGCCGGTCCCGTTCAACCAGCCGGGTTAGACGCCGACCAGGTCGCAGACGAAGATCAGGGTCTCGCCGGGAGCGATGACGTTGCCGGCCCCGCGGTCGCCGTAGGCCAGGTGCGGCGGGATCACGAGCTGGCGGCGGCCGCCGACCCGCATACCCTGGACGCCCTGGTCCCAGCCGGCGATGACCCGGCCCGCGCCCAGCTGGAACTCCAGCGGGTCGCCACGGTCGTAGCTGGAGTCGAACTCCTCACCGGTCGAGTAGGCCACGCCGACGTAGTGCACCTGCACCCGGTCGCCAGCCTTGGCCACCTCGCCGTCACCTTCCTTGATGTCGGTGATCTGCAGGTCAGCCGGGGGCTCGCCACCGGGGAAGTCGACCTCGGGCTTCTCGGTGCTCATACGGATGTCTCCTACAGTTTGTCGGCGTCGAAGGACCAGCCCAAGGTTAATCACTTGCGTCGTGACCGCGCAGTGGTACCGAATATGGCGTGTCCCGTTTGATCATGGCTGGTCCGCCCCGGGGCCCCGGGTTTGGAGGGCCAGGCCAGCGCTTAGGGTCGGAGCATGGGCGCAGGTCGTGAAGCTGTCACCGAGGTCCTCGCCGTCGGCGTGCCGGGTGGGGCGCTGGCCGTCGAGCACGTGGCCGCCGGGGCCGGGTCCCGGGGGCCGGTGCTGGCCGTGCACGGGATCAGCAGCCAGCGCAAGCTGTGGAACTGGCTGCGGGCCGCCCGCCCTGACCTCAGCCTGATCGCGCCGGACCTGCGCGGCCGCGGCGACAGCGTGGGAGTGACCGGCCCGTCGTCGGTGGCCCGGCACGCCGCCGATCTGGTCGCGGTCCTGGATCACCTCGGGCTGGACCGGGTGCCGGTGTGCGGGATGTCGATGGGCGGCTTTGTCGCGGTCGAACTGGCCACCGCCTACCCGGACCGGGTGAGCAGCCTGATCCTGGTGGACGGGGGCTTCCCCATGGCCACGCCGCCCGGCCTGACGGCCGAAGCGGTGCCCGCGATCTTCCGGGACCGGCTGGCCCGGCTCGACCAGGCCTGGGCCTCGGTGGGTGACTACGCCGAGTTCTTCGTGGCCAATACCGCGCCGCTGCTGGACCCGGCCGATCCGCTGCTGCTGGACTACCTGGCCCACGACCTGGACGGCAACCGGGTGCGGCTGGACGCCGGCGCGCTGATCGCCGACGCCACCGACATCTTCTTCGGCCCCTCGAAGTGGGACCAGCTCACCGTGCCGGCCCGGCTGCTGACCGCCGAGTGGAGCACGGGCCGGGACTCCCCGCCCGCTTACCCGCCCACGGCGGTCGAACAATTCCGGGACCGGCTCCCCGCGCTGGTGACCGTGCGCACCGTGGCCGGCGCCGACCACGCCGCGTCGATCATGAGCCCGGCCGGGGCCCGGGCCACCGCGGAACTGCTTTCGGAGGCGCTGTGACCAGCCAGGTGACCGGGACCCAGCTCGCTGGGGCTCAGGTGATCGAGGCCCTCGGCCGGGGCCTGCCCGACGGCCGGATCGTGACCGACCCGGACGTACTGGCCTCGCTGGCCCACGACGACGCCGAATGGGCCCCGGCCGGCCAGGCCGTGGCCGGGGTCCGGGCCCGGTCCGAAGCCGAGGTGCAGCACGTGGTCCGGGTCTGCGCCGAGCTCGGCGTCCCGGTGGTGCCGCGCGGGGCCGGCACCGGGCTGTCCGGTGGGGCCAACGCGGTGCCCGGCTGCGTGGTGCTCGACCTGGCCGCCATGAACCAGGTGCTGGAGATCGATCCGGACAACCTGCTGGCCGTGGTCCAGCCGGGCGCGGTCAACAACGACGTCAAGGCGGCCGTGGCCGAGCACGGCCTGTGGTATCCGCCCGACCCGGCCAGCGCGCCCTGGTCCACCATCGGCGGCAACGTGGCCACCAACGCCGGCGGCCTGTGCTGCCTCAAGTACGGGGTGACCCGGGACTACGTGCTGGGCCTGCGGGCCGTGGTGGGCGGCCCGGTGACCTACGGCGACGTGGTCCGGCTCGGTCGCCGCACCACCAAGGGCGTGGCCGGGCTCGACCTGGCCGGGCTGTTCGTCGGGTCCGAGGGCACGCTGGGGGTGGTCACCGAGGTGACGCTGCGGCTGCGGCCCGCCCTGGCCGCCACCCCGCGCACGGTGGTGGCGGTGTTCGGGGAACTGGTCACGGCCGGGCAGGCGGTGGCCCAGATCACCCGGCGCGGACTGACCCCGGCCGTGCTGGAGCTGCTCGACCGGTCCTGCCTGGAGGCGGTGGAGGACTGGAAGCACCTGGGGCTCGACGCCGACGCGACGGCCATGCTGCTGGCCCGGGTGGACACCCCGGGGGAGTCCGGGGCCGCCGAAGCCGCCGCCATCGCCGCCACCATGACCGACGCGGGCGCGTTGTGGGCCGAGCAGTCCACCGACGACGCCGAGGCCGAGGCGCTGTTCGACGCCCGGCGGCTGGCCTACCCGGCGTTCGAGCGGCTGGGGCCGGTGCTCACCGAGGACGTGTGCGTGCCCCGGTCCCAGGTCCCGGCCATGCTGGAGCAGATCAGCGCGATCGGGGCCCGGCACGGGGTGCGGATCGCCACCATCGCGCACGCCGGTGACGGCAACCTGCACCCGCTGATCATCACCCCGGCCGGAGACGGCGCGGCCCGGGCGGCGGCCCAGGCCGCGTTCGACGAGCTGCTGACCGCGGCCATCGACGTGGGCGGCACGGTCACCGGCGAGCACGGCGTGGGCCTGCTCAAGCGGGACGGCATGCTGCGGGAGCTGGACCCGGGGGCGGTGGCCATGCAGACCGCGGTCCGTCAGGCTCTGGACCCCAAGCAGATCTTCAACCCCGGTAAAGGCTAGATACCGCGATCAGGTCGCTCAGCACGCCCTGCCCCGCCAGTTCCGGGCCCGCGCCCGGTCCGATGATCGTCACCTCGCCGACCGGGTCGGCCCGGCAGGTCAGCCCGTTGACCGCGCCGTCGATCCCGGCCAGGCGGTCACCGGGCCCGACCACTTCCAGCTCGACCCGGGCCCTGACCGGTCCCATCGCCCCGGGCTCGGCGAAGCTCAGCGAGGCCACGTGCTTCAGCGTGCCGCCCGCCGCCCGGGCCTCGGCCACGGCCTGGCCGGCCAGGCCGTCGATGCCCTGGCCGGTCACGTCGGCCCGGGTCAGCTGGCGGCCGAACACCAGCGCCGACAAGATCATCACCTTGGCCGTCTCGTCGCTCCCGCCGACGTCGGCGGCCGGGTCCGGTTCGGCCAGCCCGGCCTGCTGGGCCGCGGCCAGCGCCTCCGGGTAGGACCGGCCCGCGGCCATCCGGGTCACGATGTCGTTGACGGTGGCGTTGAGCAGGCCGCGCACGCTGACCGGGCGAGCCCCGGCCAGCCCCTCGGTCAGCGCGCTCAGCACCGGGGTGCCGGACATGACCGTGGACTCGGCCCGGAACGGGACCCGCTGGTCGCGGGCCAGCGCGGCCAGGGCCACCCCGTCCCGGGCGACCGGCCACTTGTTGGAGGTGACCACCGGGATCCGGCGGCCCAGCGCCTCCCGCAGGTGGGAGAGGCCGGGCTGGGCATCCTCGGCCGGGCTGGCCGACGTCTCCACCAACAGGTCGGCCTCGGTGGCCCGCAGGCCCGCCAGCGAGGACGGCCAGTGCCGGACCCCCGGCAGGCCGGCCAGGGGCCGCCCGGCCCGGTCCGCGTCCAGCGCGGCCGCCAGGTCCAGGCCGTCCGGGGCGTACACGAACCCGTCGTGGGCGCTGGCGATCCCGACCACCTGCGGGACCAGCCCGTACCGGGCTTCCAGCGGCCCGGCCTGCTGGTGCAGCGTCCGGGCCAGCCACCGGCCCACCGTGCCGAAGCCGACCAGCCAGATCCGCATCCGCCCACCCTAGTCGCGGGCCAGCTGGGGCGTAAGGTGACCATGTGCAGGGTTCGGTGTTGGTGGAGTTGCTGGAGCCGGTGCTCGGCAAGCAGGGGCAGGTCCGGCTGGTGGTGCGCGGCCTCAACGGCCGGTGGACGCTGAACGACGACAAGCATCCGCTGCTGGGCGTGCAGCAGCGCCCGGACGGCCTGCTCGAATTCACCCGGGACGACGGCTGGAGCATCCTCGATCCCGGCGACGTGCTGGCCGTCGAGTGGGTCTCGCGCGACACTGAGGGCCAGGGGCAGTACCTGTAGTCACCCGGGGAGGGCTCATGGCCCAGATCGCCGGGCGCCGGATGCGAGCCGAAATCGACGGCGACTTCGTCGTTTTCCTCATCGGGGCCCGTTTCAACAGCCAGCTCCACCTGGCCCGTTCGTTCCTCGACGTGGGTGGCCGCCGGGGCATGGTGCACATGCTCCAGTACCTGATGGCCCACCCGGAAAAGGGACTGCTCGGCTTCCAGCAGCTGGGCCTGGTCAACCTCGTCCAGTACTGGCGGTCGTTCGAGCATTTGGAGGCGTTCGCCCGGGACGAAGACGACCCCCACCTGGCCGTGTGGCGCGACTACTGGAAGCGGGTCGGCCAGAGCGGCCGGACCGGCATCTGGCATGAGACGTACCTGGTCCGGGCCGGGGAGTACGAAGGCATCTACGGGAACATGCCGCCGTTCGGCCTGGGCCGGGCCGGGCGCCTGGTGCCGGCCGCGCAGTCCTCGACCGCCCGCGGCCGCCTGCGCGCCCCGGCGAGCTGAGGTCAGCTGCGCAGCAGGTGGGCGAACGTGTCCATGGCCTCGGTGGCGGTGGTGTCGGCGGAGTCGACGACGCCGAGGAAGCCGGCGTAGCCGTGGATGAGGCCGGGCCCGGGCACGTACTCGACGCGGACCCCGGCGTTCTTGAGACGGTCGGCGTAGGCGGCGCCGTCGTCGCGGAGGGGGTCGAACTCGGCCGTGGCCACCACCGCGGCCGCGGTCCGGTTGACGTTGGCGTAGGCCAGGTTGGCCTCGGCGTAGGCCAGGCCCGCCTGGGTCTGCGTGGCCTCACCCTGGTCGGGCAGGTACTGACGGTAGAACCAGGCCATGTCGTCCCGGGTCAGGAAGTAGCCTTCGCCGTTCTCGATATAGGACGGGCTGGCCATGGACGGATCGGTGGCCGGGTAGAACAGCAACTGGGCGGCCAGCGGGATCTCCCGGTCGCGGGCCCGCAGGGCCAGCCCGGCCGCCAGCGAGGCCCCGGCCGAGTCACCGGCCACCCCGACCGGCTCCCCGTCGTGCTGCTCGCCGACCCAGCGCAGCACGTGCTCGGCGTCGTCCAGGCCGGCCGGGAACGGGTGCTCGGGCGCCAGCCGGTAGCCGACCGACACCACCCGGGCCCCGGTCACGTTGGCCACGCGCCGGCACAGCGGGTCGTGGGTCTCCACGTCGCCGACCACCCAGCCGCCGCCGTGCAGATAGACCACGGTGCCCCCGCGGGGCTGGCACGGCTCGAAGATCCGGACCGGGACACCCTGGGGTGACCGCCGGTCCGCCACCGAGGCCACCGGTTCGGGTACGAAGCTGGGTCCGCGGCGGCTGAGCGACAACGCACGGTAGTGGGCCCGGGTCTGGTCCGCGTCGCCACGGACCAGCGGCAGCAGGCCCTTGGCCTCGAGATGGTCGAGGACGGAGCGGAACTGCGGATCTAGCGGCATTGGTGGCCTCCCAGCAGGCATCACCCGAGAAGGTATCGGTCACACTGGGCTGATGACCAGCACCGTAGGACCGGATGTTTCCGACGGGACCGATCCGCGTGATCCGCGTGATCCGCGTGATCCGCGCGGGCTGCGGTCCGGCGCCCCGCTGCTCGACGCCTGGCTGCACGCCACCGGCCCGGCCGGGCTGGGCGCGAACCCGGACGCGGCCCCGATGAGCATCCCCGGGCACAAGCTGCGCACCGACCTGACCGGAACCGTCACGGTCGGTGACATACCGCTCTACGCGGGCCTGGCCCCGATCAAGCAGGCCGACGCCCTGCTGGGCGAGGCCGAACGGCGCGCGGCCAGGCTGTGGGGCGCGGACTGGTGCCGCTTCTCGGTGGCCGGATCCACCCACGGCAACCAGGCGCTGGCCCTGGCCGTGGGCCGCCCCGGCGACGAGGTGATCGTCAGCCGGACTCTGCACCGTTCGCTGCTGCTGGGGCTGGTGCTGGCCGGGCTGCGGCCGGTCTGGGTCCGGCCCGAGGTCGACCCGGCCTCCGGGCTGCCCGGGGCCGTGCCGGTCGCGGCCGTGCGGTCGGCGCTGGCCGCCCACCCGGGGGTCCGGGCCGTGTTCCTGGGCGACCCGTCCTACGTGGGCACGATCAACGATCTGGCCGGCCACGCGGCAGCGGCCCACCAGGCCGGGGTGCCGCTCATCGTGGACGCGGCCTGGGCCGCGCACCTGGGCTTTCACCCCGGGTTCCCGCCGCACGCGCTGGCCGCCGGGGCCGACGCCATGGTGACCAGCGCGCACAAGACCCTCCCGGCCTGGAGCCAGGGCGCAATCGTGCTGGCCCGGACCGAACGGCCGGACGGTGCTGGCCTGGATCGGGCCCGGCTGGAGCGGGCGTTCGACGCCACCCATACCACCAGCCCGACCGGGACCATCCTGGCCAGCATCGACGCGGCCCGGGAACTGCTGGCCCGGGACGGGAACGCGCTGTGCGGCCGGCTGCTCGGCACGGTGGCCGCCGCGCGGGCCCGGCTAACGGCGGTGCCGGGCCTGGCTGTGCTGGACGGTCCCGGGGTGGAGCCGGGCAAGCTGGCGGTGCTGCTGGCCGGGACCGGGGCCCACGGCCACGCCGTGGAAGCGGACCTGATCGCGGCGGGCCTGCCGGTGGAGATGGCTGACCGGGACACGATCGTCCCGATCGTCACGCTGGCCGACGAACCACGGCACGTGACCCGGTTCACCGACACGCTGATCGCCGCGGTGGAACGGCACCGGTCCACGCCCCGGCCGCCCCTGGCCGGCCTGGCCTGGGCCCTGGACCCGGAGGTGGTGCTGCCGCCGCGAGACGCGTTCTTCAGTCCGCACGAGACCGTGCCCGCCGCGGCGGCCGCGGGCCGGGTCAGCGCGGAACTGGTGGCGCCCTATCCGCCGGGCGTGCCGGTGCTGGCCCCGGGGGAGCGGGTCACCGCCGAGATCATCGCCGCGCTGCGGGCGGTGCTGGCCGACGGCGGCCGGGTCGCCTACGCGGCCGACCCAGAGCTCGATACCCTGCAAGTGGTCAGGGAGCCCTGACCCCAAGGCGGCGCTGCTCGATGATCAGGCAGCGGTCCTCGACGTACAGCAGCCCCGCCCGGGTGGCGATGTCGCGGGCCTCGGCCGAGGCGATCCCCAGTTGCAGCCACAGGGCGGTGGCCCCGGCCGCAACCGCCTGCCGGGCCATGTCCGGGGTCTGCCGCGACGGCCGGAACACGTCGACCAGCCCGACGGGCCCGGGCACGTCGGCCAGGGTGCGGTAAACCGGCTCGCCCAGGATCTGGTCGGCGTGCGGGTTGACCGGGACGATGCGCCAGCCGTGCTGCTGCATGTGCGCGGGCACGTAGTGCGCGGCCTTAGCCGGGGCGGCGCTGGCCCCGACCACGGTGATCGTGCCGTAGCTGGTCAGGATCTGCTCGACCACGGCGTCGGTGTCGTCCACGGTGCCAGCTTAAGGTCGGCCAGCCTGCGCCGGAGCGGCGGAGTTACGGTGAGGTGATGAGCCTGACCATCGAAGCGCTGGAGCGCACGTCCTTACTGGACCGGGCCGTCCGCGACGCGCTGGCCATCTACTACTACCCGGGCATGTGGGACTGGGACCGGGCCGTGCGGCTGCCCCTGGTCACCCAGGCGCTGGACCGGGCCGACCCCCGGGTCCAGGCCCCGGGCCGGGCCCTGCTGGACCGGTACGTGACGTGGGCGCCGCCGGTGGACCGGTTCGCCCCGGTCATGGTGGCGGCCGACTTCGACGTCGCTGTCCCCGATCCCGGTGAGCCCTCATCCGGGCTGGTCACGGCCGACGGCGCCGCCGTGCACTACGGCGGCCGCATCGACCTGCTGGCCGCGGACCAGCACGACGCCTTTTGGATCGTCCGGCACCGCCTGGCCGGGGACGGCTGGACCCCGGTCCGGGACCTGGCCGCGGACCAGGAGGCGCTGGCCGCCTGCTGGGCCTGGCAGCAGTTCTACCTGGGCATGACCATCACCGGCACGATCTGGAACGAGCTGCGGGTCACCCACGACGAGCCACCCCCGCCGGCCCGCCGCTGGCCCTGGCGCCGCCGCCCGGCCCCGTCCCCGGCCGGGCAGGCTCCGCTGGTCCGCCAGCACGAGCCCAGCGGCGGCGGCCGCTCGCTCCCGCACCATCGGCGTCAGCAGGCCCGGGCCAGCGAACCGGCCCGGGCCGAACCGGTCGAGCAGGTCACCGGGGACGGGTTCCGGCGCACCTGGATCCGTCACCGGCCCGCCGAGGTCGCGGCGGCCGGACAGCGGCTGGCCCGCGACCTGGCCGCGATCGTGGCCCCAGGTAGGCTCGAAACCGATGACTGACCGCAAGCCGCCGCAGCAGACCTTCCCGACCTGGATCGATCAGCAGATCGCCGAGGCCGAACGGCGCGGGGTGTTCGACAACCTGCCCGGCGCGGGCCAGCCGCTGCCGCCCCGCCGGGAGTCGGACTTCACCCAGGCCTGGCTGCGCGACAAGCTGCGCCGGGAGGGCGTGCCCGCCGAGGAGATGCTGCCGCCCCCGCTGCGGCTGCGCCGCGAGGCCGAGCGTCTCAGCTCCGGGCCGCTCCGCCTGCGCTCCGAGGGTGAGGTCCGCGAGGCCGTGGCCGAGCTCAACGCCCGGATCCTGGACTGGCGGCGCAACAGCACCGACGGCCCGCCCATCCCGGTCCCGCTGGTCAAGGAAGACCGGGCCGTCGCGGCCTGGCACCAGGCCCGGGCGGCGCAAACGGCCCAGGCCGCCGAGACCGGGCCGCCCGCACCGTCCCCGGCCAGCCCCGCCCCGCAGGCGTCCCGGCGGCGCTGGTACTGGCCCCGCCGTCGTCGCTGAGCAGCCTCACGAAGCAACCTTCGATAAATATATTGAAGGTTGGTTTTCTGGCTCCCGCTGAGCGCTCAGGCCACGGTTAACCGAGCTCGCGCACCGCGTCGGCCAGGGCGGTCCGGAACCGGGCCACGTTGGCCAGCTTGACGTGCTCGTAACCGCGGACCAGGTCGGGCAGCTCGGCCAGGGCGACCAGGGCCGGGAGCGTGTCCGCCGACAGCCGGGGGAGCGCGGCCGCGACCGCGGCGCGGTACTCGCCGGGCAGCGCCCGTTCGGTGCGGCGGACCTCGGTGCGGCCGAATACGTCCAGCGCGGTCCCGCGCACGGACCGGCTCGCGTACAGGGCCCGGAACACCGGGCGGAACCACGGGCCCAGCGTGACCTTCCTGGTCATGCCGAGCGAGCGCAGCACCGGCGGTTGCAGCCGGTAGTAGTAGCGGGCGTCCGCCCCGAACTGGGCCGCGACGGCCTGGCCGAGCGCCGGGTCGAGTGACAGCCGGGCCACCTCGTACTCGTCCTTGTAGGCCATCAGCTTGTACAGGTTCCGCGCGTAGGCGCTGGTCAGCTCGCCGGGAGCGCCGAGGGCGGCGCGTTCGGCGTCCGCGACCACCCGTACCTGGCCGGCGTACTGGGCGGCGTAGTCGGCGTTCTGGAACGCGGTCAGCTCGGCCACCCGTCGCTGGATCAACGCCTCGACATCGGTGGTCTCGGCCGCCCCATCGCCGGTGGGGGCCCCGGCCGCCTTGGCGCCGTCGGCCACGTAGCGGCGCCCGGCCCGGAACGCCGCGATGTTCTTCTCCACCGCCACGCCGTTCAGGGTCAGCGCCTCCTCGATGAACCGGCTCGGTACCGGTAGCGCGCCCGCTTGCACGGCCGCCCCGACCAGGAACACGTTGGTGAACTGGTCGTCGCCGAGCAGCGTGCTGGTCTCGGCGCGCGCGTCCACCGCCACGCCGTGCTCGGCCCGGGTCAGGCCGTGAATGCGGGCCACCGTCGCGGCCACGTCGGGGAAGGCCACCGCGGTGTCAGCGATCATGGCCCCGGTCGGCATCCGGGACGTGCAGGTGACCGCGATCGTCCGGTCCGCCGAGGCCGCCGCCAGCTGCACCTGGTCGGCCGCCACCAGCAGGTCGCAGCC
Source organism: Streptosporangiaceae bacterium (assembly GCA_036497405.1). GTDB lineage: Bacteria > Actinomycetota > Actinomycetes > Streptosporangiales > Streptosporangiaceae > Bog-532. Next base: position 14,582 of record DASXJM010000684.1, read on the forward strand.
GAGGTAGAGGTCGCAGCTGCCCGGGATCAGCTTGTTGGCCCCGGTGAACGGCTTCGGCGACAGCCGGATGTCCGACACCACGGCGCCGCCCTTCTGGGCCAGCCCCATCTGGTCCAGCGCCCGCACCTGGAGCCCGGCCATGGTGGCGGCGGTCGAGATGACCTGGGCGATGGTGACCACGCCGGTCCCGCCGACCCCGGTGATGCGCATATTGAACTCGTCGGTGTGGACCCGGATCTCCGGCTCGGGCAGCGACCCCGCATCGGCCGGGGCGGCCGGCCCGGCCGGGGCCTGCTTCCCGGCCTTACCCGGCTTGACGGTCAGGAACGAGGGGCAGTCGCCGTCCAGGCAGGAGAAGTCCTTGTTGCAGGACGCCTGGTGGATCCGGGTCTTGCGGCCGAACTCGGTGTCCACCGGCTGGACCGACAGGCAGTTCGACTTGACCCCGCAGTCCCCGCAGCCCTCGCAGACCCGCTCGTTGATCAGGGCCCGCTGGTCCGGCTCGGCGACCAGCCCGCGCTTGCGCTTGCGCCGCAGTTCGGTGGCGCATTCCTGGTCGTGGATCAGGACCGTGACCCCGTCGATGGCGGCCAGTTCCTCCTGGACCTGGGCCAGCTGGTCGCGGTGCTCGACCCGCGCGCCGCGCGGCAGCCGCACCCGCCGGTACCGGCCCGGGTCGTCGGTGGTGATGACGACCCGCTGGACCCCTTCGGCCAGCAGTGCGGCCGCGACCCGGGGCACCGGCATCTTGCCCACCGCCTGCTGACCGCCGGTCATGGCCACGGCCCCGTTGTAGAGCAGCTTGAACGTGATGCGGGACCCGGCCCCGACCGCCTGCCGCACGGCCAGGCTGCCCGAATGGTGGAACGTCCCGTCCCCGATGTTCTGCAGCAGGTGCTCCTGCCGGACGAACGGCTCCATGCCCACCCACAGGCCGCCCTCGCCACCCATCTGGGTGAAGCCGATGATGTTGCCGAAGCGTTCCTCGGGCATCAGCACGGCCAGGGTCGAGCAGCCGATCCCGGCCCCGACCAGCGAGCCCTCGGGGACCTGGGTGCCGCGGTTGTGCGGGCAGCCGGAGCAGAAGTACGGGGTCCGCGCGATGATCGGCAGCAGGTCCAGGTGCCGCCGCGCGCTGGCCTGCGCTGCGGGGGACTGGCGCGCGGTCAGCCAGGCCTGGACCGCGGGCTGGTCCACGTGGGCGATGATGCGCGGGGCCAGCGCGGCCGCGATCACGTCCGGCGGCAGGTCCCCGGACGGGCGCAGCAGCGGCGTGCCGGCCGGGGAGCGCCGGCCGCTGACCGCAGGGGCGTCCGGCCGCCCGTAGAACAGGTCCTTCACCGCCAGCTCGATGAACGGCCGCTTTTCCTCCACGACCACGATCTCGTCCAGGCCCGCCGCGAACTCCTCGGTCACCCGCGGCTCCAGCGGTGACACCATGCCCAGCTTGAGCACCCGCACCCCGGAGCTGGCCAGGTCGCCGGGCCCGATGCCGATGAGCTGCAGGGCCTGCCGGGCGTCCAGGTAGCTGGCCCCGGCCGCGACGATCCCGACCCGGGCCGCCGGGTCGCCCTCGATGCGGTTGAGATGGTTGGCGTAGGCGTACCGGCGGGCCAGTTCCTGCCGGGCTCCCATCAGCGAGTCCTCCAGCTGGGCCAGGTTCGGCTGCAGGAAGTTGGCCGACACCTGGTGCCGGAACTCGGTGCCGTCGATGTCCCGGCTCGGCTCGGTGACCTCGATCCGGTCCCGGTCCAGCCGCACCGTGGCCGAGCCGTCGACCACGTTGGTGGCCAGCTTGAACCCGGTCCACAGCCCGCAGAACCGGGACAGGGCGATGCCGTGCAGGCCCAGGTCCAGCACGTCCTGCGGGTCGGACGGGGCCAGCACCGGCATGCCGATCTCGGCGATCGCGATCTCCGAGCTGCTCGGCACCGTGGACGATTTGGCGATCGAGTCGTCCCCGACCATGACCAGCACGCCCCCGCGGGCATCGGCGCCACCCAGGTTGCCGTGCCGCAGCGCGTCGGTGGCCCGGTCCAGGCCGGGAGCCTTGCCGTACCAGATCCCGGCCACCCCGTCGCAGGTCTTGTCGGCCGAGGCCGAGGCCAGCTGCGACCCCTGGACCGCGTTGGCCCCCAGCTCCTCGTTGACCGCGGGCCGGTGCACCACCCCGTGCGCCTCCAGCCGCTGGCGCTGCCGCCCGACCTCCAGGTCGTAGCCGGCCAGCGGCGACCCCTCGTAGCCCGAGATCAGCGTCTGCGTCCGCCGTCCCTGCCGCTGGTCCCGACGGTGCAGGTCGATCGGGATCCGCACCAGGGCCTGTAGCCCGGAGAGGTAGAGTTCCCCCTCTTCGAGCTCGTAACGGTCGGTCAGCTGGAACTTCCGGTCTCCGAGGAGGCTCATGGCAGCAGTGTAGATTGCCTGATTTCAGTCCCCGCGCGACGTTGCCCGGGGGATGAGCGGGAGCGACCAGGAGTAGCGGATGGCCAGCAACCGCAGGACCAGGGTCACGGCCACCGCGGCCCAGCGGGCGGCCTCGCTGGGAGCGGCGGTCTCGGTCAGCGCGACCAGGACCACCGCTCCGGCGGCCGCGCTGAGGGCGTAGATCTGCCCGGCCAGGACCAGAGGCCGCTGCCGGGCCAGCACGTCGCGGGCCACGCCGCCGCCGGTGCCGGTGATCATCCCGAGCAGCACCGCGACCGGGCCGGACGTGCCGGAGGCCAGGGCCAGTTCGGTGCCGGCGGCCGTGAACACCGCCAGCCCGGCCGCGTCGGCCGCCAGCACCAGGCGCCGGGAGTCCGGGGACCGGCGGGGATGCCAGTAGGCCTCGGCGATGACCACCGCGGCCGTGCCCAGGGCGGCCCAGACCGGCCACGGATCCAGGATCCAGCCGACCGGGAGCCGGCCCAGCAGCAGGTCGCGCAGGGTTCCGCCGCCGACCGCGGTGACCACGGCCAGCACCGCGACCCCCAGCCAGTCCATGCCCGCACGGACCGCGACCGCGGCCCCGGACACCGCGAACGCCACCGTGCCGATCAGCTGGAGGGCCAGGTACGGGTCGTCCAGGTTCAGCTGGTGCAGGCCGGTCAAGCGTTCCGCCGGCCCGCTAGCCGACCTGGGCCGCGAGTTCGCGGAGCGGCTGCTCGAAGACCTGGGCGTGGGTGGGGAACGGGTGCACCACGTCAGCCCAGGTGGTGATGGGCACCTCGGCCCGGATGGCCAGGCTGGCCTCGGAGATCCAGTCGTCGGCGCCGGGGCCGAGCCCGGCCGCGCCGATCAGCACGCCGCGCTGGCGGTCGGCGACCAGGATCAAGATGCCGCCCGGGCCGCCGTCGGTGTTGGTCCGGACCAGGCCGGACAGGTCCATGCGGGCGGTGGCCACGTCGATCCCGGCCGCGCGGGCCGCGGTTTCGGTCTGGCCGGTGCTGGCCATGGGCGGGTCGGTGTAGACGACCCGGGGCATGGCCCGGTAGTCCGCGGTGTAGTCCTGGCCGCGCAGGTTGTGGCTGATGACCAAGGCCTGATAGTCGGCGCCGTGGGTGTAGGGCGCCAGCCCGGTGACGTCACCGGCCGCCCACACCCGCAGGTGACCTTTGACCCGGCACCGGCTGTCCACCTCGAGCGCGCCCTTGGCGTCCGGCTCGATGCCCAGCCGGTCCAGGCCCAGCCCGCTGGTGACCGGCCGCCGGCCCACGGCCAGGATCAGCCGTTCGGCCTCCAGTGGTGGCCCCTCGGCGAACACCATCCGGGTCGCGCCGCCGGCCCCCCGTTCGACCGCTTTGACCGTCGCGCCCAGCCGCAGGTGCACGCCGTCGTCGCGCAGGACTCCGGCCATGGTCTCGCTGATGGCGGGCGTCTCGGCGCTGAGCAGCCGCGGCATCGACTCGATCAGGGTCACGGCCGCGCCGAAGCCCCGGTAGATCTGGGCGAACTCGCAGCCGATCGGGCCGCCGCCCACGATGGCCACCGAGGCCGGCCGGCCCGGCTCGGACAGGGCCCGGTCGCTGGTCCAGGCGGTCACGGTGTCCAGGCCGGTGACCGGCGGCACCACCGGCTCCGAGCCGGTGGCCACGACCAGGTTCTGGTAGCCGATCTCGCGCCCGCCGATTTCGACCACGCCGGGGCGGGTGACCCGGCCCGCGCCCCGGATCAGGGTGATGCCGCGTTCCTCGGCGGCCTCGGCGTGGCCGTCGTCGTGCCGGTCGTGGGCCAGCTGGTCCCGGCGGGCGGCCGCGGTGCGGTAGGCGTCCTCGTCGCCGCCGAGGCTGACCGGGTCGGCCGAGCCGCCCAGGTCAGCCAGGCGCCGGGCGTCGCCGCGGGCCTGCGCTGACCGGAGCATGGCCTTACTCGGCACGCACGACACGAACGGGCACTCCCCGCCCACCCGCAGCTTCTCGACCAGGGCCACCGTCCGGCCGGCGTCGGCCAGCTCACCGGACACGTACTCGCCGGCCGAGCCCGCCCCCAGGACGACCACCTCGAAGAGTTCCACCTGGGGAACGCTACAGGTGGTTGAGGAAGCTGGCCGCGATCGGCCCGTCGGTCGGCCCGCCGTTGCCGTTGGAGTTGGTGACCAGCACCGCGAATGCGACGTTGCCCTTGAAGCCCATCAGCCAGGCGTCGATCTTCAGCGGCTTGCTGGTGCCGTACTCGGCGGTGCCGGTCTTGGCGTCGGTGCCGCCGGGCAGGCCCTGCCCGGCCGCGGTGCCGGACGCCACCACCTGGGCCATCATCTGGTGCAGGTCGGTGACCACGTTGGCCGGCAGCTGGGACGTGGCCGCGGTGTCGTCCGGGGCCCCGGTGACCAGGCGCGGGGCCCGCACGGTGCCGGTGTCGACCGCCGTTGCCACCATGGCCATGTTCAGCGGCGAGACCAGCACCCGGCCCTGGCCGATCGAGGTCGCGGCCAGGTCGGCCGGGTCCTTCGGCTCCGGCACCGACCCGGTGAAGGCCGGGGTGCCCATCTGGATGTCCTTGCCCAGCCGGTACTGCGCGGCCACGGCCGGGAAGTCGGCGGCCTGCAGCTTGCCCGTGGCGAGCTGGATGAAGGCGGTGTTGCAGGACTGCGCGAACGCGTGCAGCAGGTCGCTGACCTGGCCTTCGCCCTCGGCATTGTTGAACACCTCGCCGTCCACGGTGGCGGTCTTCGGGCAGCTGGCCGCCGATGCCGGGGTCAGCCCCTTGCCGATCAGCGCGGTCGAGGTCAGCACCTTGAACGTGGAGCCGGGCGGGAACCCGCCCAGTACGGCCTGGTCGTAGCCGCCGGCGTTGACGTTGGCCACGGCCAGCAGGTCGCCGGTGCTGGCGTCCACCGCCACCAGCGCCGCGTTCTTCTTCTCACCCGAGAGGGCGGCTTCGGCGGCGTTCTGGACGGCCGGGTCGATCGTGGTCTTGACCGTTGTGCCCGCGTGCCCGCGCACGGTGGCCAGCGTGGCCACGGGCGCGCCCTTGGCCGTGACCACCTGGGCGGTCGCGGTCGGCGTGCCCGCCAGCTGCTTTTCGGCCGAGGCTTCCAGCCCGGTCTGCCCGACCACGCTGCTGGCGTTGTAGGCCCCGCCCAGGTTCTTCAGCTCCTCGGCGGTGACCGCCCCCACCGTGCCGACGATCCCGGAGGACAGGCCAGACGTGGTGGCCTGCTGCGCGGCCGACGACTCGAACACCGTGCCTGGCAGCGGGTACACGGTCGGCTTGAGCTGCTGGTACCGGGCCTGGCTGACGGTGAACACCGGCTCGAAGAACGACGGATGGGCCTGGGCCGCGCTGATCGCGCTGCTGGCCTGCTGCTGGGTCGCGCCCGCGGTGACCAGCGCCTTGGTCAGGCTGGCGGCGTCCTTGATCCGGCTCCCCTCGACGCCGATGGTGACGTTGCTGGCCTGCGAGGTCAGGGCCTGGCCGTTGGCGCCCAGGATCGCGGCCCGGGCCGGCCAGGTGAGCTGGACCGCGAGCTTGTCCCTGGCTCCGAGCTTGGGGGTGATCGTCGACGGCGCCCAGCTGACCAGCCACTTGCCGCTGACCTTCTTCAGCCGCAGCGTGGTCATGAGGGTGATCGGGCCCAGCCCCTTGAGCTGGAATTTCTCGGTCACTGGCTCCCGGGCCGTGCTGCCCTTGGTGGTGACCGTGCCCCCGGTGAAGCTGGCCTTCTGCACGGTCAGGCCGGTGAACGCGGCCTGGTTGACCGCGGTGAAGTCGGCGGGCGGGCTGGTGACCAGTTTCTGCATCCCGGCCCAGTCCTGCCGGGACCAGTCGGACAGGTAAGCGCTGCCCGTGTCCTGCGGGCCGGGCCCGCTGCTGCAGGCGCTCAGCAGCGCCCCCAGTCCCAGGATCCCGGCGCAGGCCCCCGCCGCCCACCGGGATCGCCGGTACTTTTGCCCCCTGGCGTCGCTCATAGGCGAGAGGTTACGCAGCCACCGCCACGCCGGGGGCCCGATCAGCCGACGTGATCGGAGGACGTTACGCTGGACGCTGGGCAGCCTGGGAGGGAGCACGGATGACCCCGGACCAGCTGGCCCGGGCCTACCTCGACGCGCTCGGGCGGGCCGACCTGGACGCGATGCTGGCCCTGTTCAGCGCGGGCGGGCAGGTGCACTCGCCGCTGTACGGGCCCCAACCGGCCACTGGCTTCTTCCCACAGCTGTTCGGAGCCACCACCGAGTCGAAGCTCGCCCTCCAGGGCGTGGCCGAGGGCCGGACCGAGTCCGGGGCGCCGCTGGTCACGCTGTGGTTCCGCTACGACTGGCTGATGGCGGGCGGGGCCCGCACCGTGTTCGACGTGGTCGACGTGCTCGAACTGGCCCCGGACGGGCGGATCGGCACCCTGCGCATCATCTACGACACCACTGCCGCCCGCCCCCTGCTGGAGCAGCAGACCGGGCAGGCGTCCTGGCGGCCCGGCGACTGAACCGCCGTCCTTGAGTCAGCGTCCTTGAGCCAGCGTCCTTCCCAGTGATTTCACACGCAATTCCCGCAGCCGTCTCATAACCGCGGCCGACGATAAGTTCATGTACGACACGGGTGATTCCCCCGGTGCGGCCCGGACGGTGCCGCTGAACCGGGTGCTGCTGTCCTGCCTGGCCGTGCTCAGCGTGGCCACCGCAGTCATTCATTTCGCCGTGTCCGGCGAACACTTCCAGGAGTACTGGCTGTTTGGCGTGTTCATGCTGGCCGTGGCCTGGCTGCAGCTCCTGTGGGCGGCGCTGGCCGTGGCCCGGCCGTCCCGGCTCCTGCTGTGGACCGGGATCGTCCTCAACGCCGGCGTGATCATCGTGTACATCGTCACCCGGACCGCCGGAGACGTGATCGGGCCGACCCCGAACGACGTCGAGCCGGCCGGCTTCGGTGATCTGCTCTGCACGGTGCTGGAGGCGGTCATCATGGCCGGCTGTGCCTGGCTGGGGACGGCCAGGACCGGCCGCCAGGCGGCCCGGCGCCAGGTCCCGCGCGGCCGGCTGCTGGCGGTGCCGAGCGTGACCGCCGCCCTGATCGCGGTCCTGCTCAGCGTGGCCCTGGTCGACGGCGGACCGGAGATGGTGATGACCGCGGCCTCGGGCCCGTCGATGTCCGGCTCCTCGATGCCGGGGGCGCCGTCGGTCAAGCTGGCCACCACGACCCCGGCGGGTGACATCACCATGCCGGACACCACCATGAGCATGCCCGGAATGCGGATGGCCAGCTCGAAGCCGTGCGACGCCGCGCCCACCACGGCCCAGCAGCAGGCGGCGGTGAAGTTCGTGGACAGCAGCTGGCAGGACGCGAAGAAGTACCAGAGCCTGGCCGCCGCCCAGGCGGCCGGTTACGTGCCGATCACGCCGTCCGGGGCCCGGGTCGTCCACTACGTCAACCGGGCCTTCTACCTGGCCACCGTGCGGGGCGGCCCGGTGCTCGACCTGGCCGACCCGCAGTCCCTGGTGTACGCGAACACCTCACACGGCGCGGTCCTGGTCGCCGCCATGTACATCACGGCACCGGACGGGCCCACGCCCCAGCCGGGTGGCTGCCTGACCCAGTGGCACGTGCACACCAACCTGTGCCTGGCCGCGGGCCGGGTGGTCGGGGTGACCGGGCAGCGTTCGGCAACCTGCCCGGCCGGTTCGTCCAACCGGGTCACCCCCGCGATGATGCACGTCTGGTACGTGCCGATCCCGGGCGGACCCACCGCCATCGACGCCACCAACGCCCAGGTCGTCCAAGCCGCCGAGCAGGTCTCAGCCTCGGGTTAAATCGGCTGCCACTGGCCGTCGAGGCGGTACTCAATGCGCTCGGCGTCCCAGGTGGCCCGGCCGAAGTCGTTCAGCGGCGCCTGCTCGTTCTCGCCGGACGGGTCGTACAGGCGGCCGATGGCGTAGGCCCGGCCCCGGTCGTCGGCCAGCCGGAAGAAACGCCCGGAGTTCAGGGCCTCGCGTACGTCCTCGGCCACGGCCTGGTCCGGCCCGGACTTCCCGACCGCCGTCGGCTCCGCGCCGTCGTAGCGAGCGACCAGGTCCTCGGTGATCACCCAGCAGTACGGCGTGGTCAGCGACGAAAACTCGGAGATCAGATCGTCCGGTACCTCGTCAGTTTCCAGCTCGTCGGTGGTGGGCGGGGCCACGGGCGTGCCGAGGCCGCCCGATCCGATGTCCTCTGGTGGTTCCATTGGGCCTGTCACGCCCCCTACGTACCCCGTGTTTCACAATTATGTGCGGTTACGCTGGAGGTATGGGTGCCGACTACGACCCGGATGAGGAGCCACTCGGTGGCGACCTGGTCTGCTGGGCCGCGCTGGTCTGCCCCGAGTGCGGCGGCATGACCACCGAGGGACACCGCCCCGGCTGCCCGACCCAGCCGGGGGCCAGCGCCGAGCCCGCGGCCGGTTCTAGGCTGGTCTCCATGCACCTGGAACACACGGCCGTGGTCGTCGACGACTACGACCGGGCCATCGACTTCTTCGTCAACGCGCTCGGGTTCGAGCTGGTGGAAGACTCCCCGGACCTGACCACGGTCGAACAGAAGCCCAAGCGCTGGGTGGTGGTCCGTCCCCCCGGCGCCGAGACCGGCCTGCTGCTGGCCCAGGCCGACGGCCCCGGCCAGCAGGCCGTGGTCGGCCATCAGCACGCGGGCCGGGTCGGTTTCTTCCTCCGCGTCGACGACTTCGACGCCGCTTATCAGCGCATGAAGCAGGCTGGGGTGGAGTTCGCAGGCGAACCGCGCTCCGAGCGCTACGGCCAGGTCGTGGTGTTCCGCGACGTGGCCGGCAACCGCTGGGACCTGCTCGGCCCCCGGCCCGAATGACCGACCCGGCTGACGGCCTGCGGATCCGGGCCGCCCAGCCCGCCGACGCCGATGTGCTGACCGCCCTGATCCGGTCGGCCTACCGCGGCGACGACAGCCGCGCGGGCTGGACCAGTGAAGCCGACCTGGTCGAGGGGGAGCGGATCAACGCCGGCCAGGTCCGCGCCATGATCACCGGGGCCGGTTCGCTCATGCTGGTCGGCGAGGACGCGGACGTCAGCCAGATCGTCGCCTGCTGCCAGCTCCGCAACGAAGGCGCGGGCCTGGCCTACTTCGGCACCTTCGCCGTCTCGCCCCAGACCCAGGGCGCGGGCCTCGGCCGCCAGCTGATGGCCGAAGCAGAGCGGCTGGCGGTCAGCTCGTTCGGCGCCACCCGCCTGGAGATGACCGTGCTGGCTCCCCAGGACAAGCTCATCGCCTACTACGAACGCCGCGGCTTCCACCCCACCGGCGAGACCCGCCCCTTCCCCGCCGACCCCACCTACGCCCGCCCCCTGCGCGACGGCCTCTACTTCGTCGTGCTGGAGAAGAGCCTCGGGGTCAGGCGCTCTGCAGGGCCAGTCCGGGCCAGTCGACCTTGACCACGGAGTTGTCGCTGCCGTAGGGGTTCGGCTCGTAGCGGTCGGCGTCCCAGGAGTTCTCCCAGCGCTCGCCGTCCAGCAGGTACCGGTAGCGGTAGC
>DASXJM010000685.1:0-11178 GCA_036497405.1 Streptosporangiaceae bacterium
TCGTCGAGCGAGGTGGACGCGGGCGCCGGCGACGAGTCGCTGGCCGACGTCACGCCCGAGCGGCGCTGAGCGCCTGCTGCCCGGCGCGCCCGCTCCCGCCACCAGGTTCCGAACACCACCCGGCTGAACCGGAACCCGTAGAACAGGTTGTTCACGCCGGGGATGTGCAGGTTGTACAGCGGGTTCTGGCCCTTCTTGGACTCACCCACCCGGCGCTTGTGGATGGTGGCCGGCACCTCAGCCACCTTGTAGCCGTGGGTGATGACTCCGATCAGCAGCTCTGACGCCTGGTACTGCGGCTGGGACAGTTGCACCGCCGCGGTCACCTCGGACCGCATGGCCCGCATCCCGAACGTGGTGTCGGAGATGTGCTGGCCGGTCAGCAGGCTGATCGTGGCCGCGAAGAACCGCACCCCGGCCTGACGCACCGGGTCGTGGGTCTCCTCGCTGCCGAGGCGGCGGGATCCGGTTACGAAGTCGGCCTGGCCGGCCAGGATCGGCGCCATCAGCTTCTCGATCTCGGCCGGGTTGTACTGCCCGTCGGCGTCCGTGGTCACGATGTACTGGGCGCCGCCCTCGCGGGCGATCCGGTAGCCGAGCCGCAGCGCCGCACCCTGGCCCCGGTTGACCGGAACATCAGCCACCAGGGCTCCGGCCGCGTCGGCTTCCTTGGCGGTGGCGTCGGCGCAGCCGTCGGAGACCACGATCGTCGCGGTCTTCAGGCCGGACACCTCGGCGGGCAGGTTCTGCACCACCGGGCCGACCGCGCCCTCTTCGTTGTAGGCCGCGATGACCAGCGCCACCGGCGGCAGCTTGCGCACCCGGTCGCCGTACTGCTCGCCCATGACGGCCAGTGCCGCGTCGTCGACCGCGATGTCCCGCGCGCTCGCGTATGCATCGGTCCCGCTCATCGGGCGCCCTCCGTCACCAGCGCGCCGGCGGGGTCGAAGTCCGGCCACACGGTCGCCATGCCCTTCTCCAAGTCGTACGTGGGGGAGTAGCCCAGGCTGCGGGCCACCGAGATGTCCAGCTTGACCGCGGGCATCTCGCCTTGCTGAATCGGCACGTTCTCGGCCGGGATGTCAACGCCGGTCACGCGGCGCGCGGTCTCCACCATCTGGTTCACGGTGACCGACTGGCCCGAGCCCAGGATCATGGGGCCGCTGTGGTCGCTGCGCCAGGCCGCGAAGATCCCGCTCACCACGTCGTCGACCTGGATGACGTCGCGGATCATCGTCCCGTCGCCGCGGACCTTGACCCCGGCGCCGTCCCGGGCCGCCTTCATCAGCCGCGGGATGAAGCTGTCCTTGTGCTCCATGCCGGGCCCGTACACGTTCGAGAAGCGCAGGGCCGCCCCGCGCACGCCGTAGGCGGCCGAGTAGGCGTTGATCAGCATCTCGGCGGCGGCCTTGGTCGCCCCGTACGGGGTCAACGGCCGGAGCGTGGCCTGCTCGGTGATCACCGACGAGCCGACGTTGCCGACCACCGCGTTGGTCGACGCGAACAGGAACGTCTGAACCCCCCGCTGCCGGGCCAGCTCGAGCAGGCCGGCGGTCAGCGCCACGTTGTTCCGGTAATAGGCCGCCGGGTCCTGCAGCGATTCCAGCACCGACGTGCGGGCGGCCAGGTGGATGATCGTGTCGATCCCCGGGGCCACCGCCTCGGCCGCGATCGCCGGGTCCACCAGGTCCCCGGTCACGACCCGGACCGACGGGTCACCGGTGAAGGGTTTCAGGTCGGCCACCGTCACTTCAGCCCCATCGGCCAGCAGTGCGGCGACCACCCGGCGGCCGATGAACCCGGCACCGCCGGTCACCAGCACGCGGGAGCGGGAGTCGTTCCCCATCCAGGCTCCATTCGGGATTAGTTCAATATTGGCCAGATTTGTAACGCGCGCACGTTACTGGTGTTAGCTGAATGTTCGCTGAACGCCAGCGGTGGAGCGTACGCCGCGCCGGCGTATCCAGGCTGCGACGGCTGGCCAGATGATCCAGGTCAGTCTATCGGTGCCCTACCCGTCGCATTGTGGACCTTGCCAAATGTGTCATGCTGGGCGCAGGCGGTACGCGGAGGAACTCCGGTGTGAGACCGGGGCTGTCGCGCAACTGTAACCGGTGAGCAACCCTTCGGTGATGCCACTGCCGCGCGGGCGGCGGGAAGGCGAAGGCGAGCGCTGATCCGGGAGCCAGGAGACTCCGGCCGCCAGTCCACCCCCACGGGCGCGGAACCCGGAAAGGACGCGGTACATGACGGCCAGCGACGTGACCTCCGGTAACCATCAGCAGGCCGCATCGGGAGCCGCGCCCGCGACGGCCTACCCGTTCGCGGCCATCGTCGGCATGCCCGATCTCAAGCTGGCGCTGCTGCTCAACGCGGTGTCGCCCGCGATCGGCGGGGTGCTGGTCCGCGGCGAGAAGGGCACCGCCAAGTCGACCGTGGTGCGCGGGCTGGGCGCGCTGCTGCCGCCGGTCCGGGTGGTGGCGGGCTGCCGGTTCTCCTGCGACCCGGCCGACCCCGACCCGGCCTGCCCGGACGGCCCGCACCCGGCCGGGGCGCCCGAGCGGTCCCGCCCGGCCATCCTGGCCGAGCTGCCGGTCGGCGCCACCGAGGACCGGCTGGCCGGGTCCCTGGACATCGAGCGGGCCCTGTCCGAGGGGGTCACCGCCTACGAGCCGGGGGTGCTGGCCGCCGCCCACCGTGGCCTGCTCTACGTCGACGAGGTCAACCTGCTCCACGACCACCTGGTTGACCTGCTGCTGGACGCGGCCGCGCTCGGCGTCAGCTACGTGGAACGCGAGGGCGTGTCGATCCGGCACGCGGCCCGTTTCCTGCTCGTCGGCACGATGAACCCCGAGGAAGGTGAGCTGCGGCCGCAGCTGCTGGACCGGTTCGGGCTGACCGTGGAGGTGGCGGCCAGCCGCGACCCCGACGAGCGGGCCGAGGTGGTCCGGCGCCGCCTGGCCTTCGAAGCCGATCCGGCCGGGTTCGCCCGCCGCTTCACCGCCGACTCCCGCGCGCTGGCCGACGCCGTGGCCGCGGCCCAGGCCCGGCTGCCGCAGGTGGTGCTGCCGGACCCGGCCCTGCGCCAGATCTGCGCGGTCTGCGGCCGGTTCGGCGTCGACGGCATGCGCGCCGACCTGGTCACGGCCCGGGCCGCGATCGCGCTGGCCGCCTGGCACGGCCGCGACGAGGTCAGCGAAGAGGACATTCGCCAGGCCGCACGGCTGGCCCTGCCCCACCGGCGCCGCCGCGACCCGTTCGACGCCCCCGGCCTGGACGAGCAGGAGCTGGAGGACGCGCTGCGCGAGCCGCCCCCGGACCCGCCCGAGCCGCCCGAGCCGCCCGAGCCCGACCCCGATTCCGACCCGGACGGCCCCAGCGGCCCGGATGGCCCCGGACCCCAGCCGCCCGGCCCCCAGGACCAGGGATCAGCTCCCGGCCCGGGCCCGGAGTCAAACCCCGGTCCTGCTCAGCCCCCCGCCGTGGACCACGCCGACGGTCCCCCTCCCGCTGACGGCCGCGATCTTGATGGAAGGTCGGATTCCGGGCCCGCCGCGGAACGACGCGACGCCCCGGTGTCCGCGCCCCCGCCGTTCCGGGCCCGCTTGCTGACCGTCCCCGGCCTGGGCGCGGGGGCCCTCGGCCGCCGGTCCGCCGCCTACACGCCGACCGGCCGCACGGTCGGTGCCCGCCCCCCCGCGGGCCGGGTCACCTCGGTCCACCTGCCCGCCACCCTGCGCGCCGCCGCCCCCGCCCAGCCCGACCGCCGCCGCCGCGCATTCCCCTCCAACCCCACTAACCCCTCCAACCCCACTAACCCCTCCACCCCCGCAACCACGCCCAACCCCTCCAGCCCCGCAAGCACGCCCAACCCCTCCAGCCCCGCAAGCACGCCCAACCCCTCCGGCCCCGCGACCCCCCACAGCCCCGCGAACCCCTCCAGTCCCGTGAACCCCTCCGGCCCCGCGAACCTCCGCAGCCCCGCGAATCCCTCTAGCCCCGCGAACCCCCGCAGCCCCGCGAACCCCTTCAGCCACAAAAACCACACTGGCCCCACCAGTCCCTCCAATCGTGCGTTCATCCTCACCACCGCGGACCTGCGGGAGGCGGTGCACGTGGGCCGGGAAGGCAACCTGGTCCTGTTCGCGGTGGACGCCAGCGGTTCGATGGCGGCCCGGCAGCGGATGCGCGCGGCCAAGGGCGCGGTCCTTTCGCTGCTGCTCGACGCCTACCAGCGCCGAGACAAGGTGGGCCTGGTGACCTTCCGCGGCGACCGCGCCGACCTGGTGCTGCCGCCGACCTCGTCGGTGGAAGCCGGGGCCCGGCGCCTGGACACGCTGGCCACCGGGGGCCGGACCCCGCTGGCGGCCGGCCTGGCCAAGGCGGCCGACGTGCTGGCCCAGGAGAAACTGCGCGACCCGGCCCGGCGCCCGCTGCTGGTGGTGGTGACCGACGGCCGTGCCACCCGGGGCTCCGACGCCGACCTGGCCCGGGCCACCGCCCGGCTGGCCGGGACCGCGGCGGTGGTGGTGGATTGCGAGACCGGCCTGGTCCGGCTGGGCCTGGCCACGGCCCTGGCTGCCCGGCTGGGGGCCGCCCTGGTCAGCCTGGACGAACTGCCCGCGGCCGGGGGCGGTGGCCCGCTGGCCGGCGTGGTCCGGGCCGCCCGGAGTCTCGCCTCCGGGGGGCGGGCCGCCTGATGCCCCAGGGACAGCCTGAGCACGTCCCCGACGACGGGCTCACCACCCGCCAGCGGCGCAGCCAGCCGCTGGTCATCGTGCACACCGGCCCGGGCAAGGGCAAGTCCACGGCCGCGTTCGGGCTGGCCTTGCGGGGCTGGACCCAGGGCTGGCCGATCGGCGTGTTCCAGTTCGTCAAGTCGGCCAAGTGGCGGGTCGGGGAGGAGAACGCCCTGCGCACCCTGGGCGCCAGCGGCCAGGGCGGCACCGTGGCCTGGCACAAGATGGGGGAGGGCTGGTCCTGGATCCAGCGCCATCCCGAAGACCACGCCGCCCAGGCCGCCGAGGGCTGGGCCCAGATCTCCCGCGACCTGGCCGCCCAGACCTACCGGCTCTACGTCCTGGACGAGTTCACCTACCCGATCAAGTGGGGCTGGGTCGACGTGCAGGAGGTGATCTCGGTGCTGCGGGACCGGCCCGGCAACCAGCACGTGATCATCACCGGCCGCGACGCCCACCCGGACCTGGTCGCCCAGGCCGATCTGGTCACCGAGATGACCAAGGTCAAGCACCCGATGGACCGCGGCCAGAAGGGCCAGAAGGGCATTGAATGGTAGCCGTTCCCCGGCTGGTCATCGCGGCCCCGGCTTCCGGCAGCGGCAAGACCACGGTGGCCTGCGGGCTGATGGCCGCGCTGCGGGCCACCGGCCTGACCGTGTCCGGGCACAAGGTCGGCCCGGACTACATCGACCCCGGTTACCACCTGCTGGCCACCGGCCGCCCGGCCCGCAACCTGGACCCGGTGCTGTGCGGCCAAGCCCGGGTGGCCCCGCTGTTCAGCCACGGCGCGGCCGGGGCCGACGTGGCCGTCATCGAGGGCGTGATGGGCCTGTTCGACGGGGCCACCGCCCCGTCCGGGGAGGGCGCCGGCGACCCGGGCTTCGCCTCGACCGCTCACGTGGCCCGGCTGCTGGCCGCCCCGGTGGTCCTGGTCATCGACGCCTCGGCCATGAGCCGTTCGGTGGCCGCGATCGCCACCGGCTTCGCTCGCTTCGACTCCCGGACCCCGGTGGCCGGTGTCATCCTCAACCGGGTTGGCTCCGAGCGGCACGAAGCCCTGCTCCGCGACGCCCTCACCGACGCCGGCGTCCCGGTCTACGGGGCCATCCGGCGCACCGACCAGATCAGCGCCCCCGCCCGCCACCTGGGCCTGATCCCGGTCGCCGAGCGCTCGGCCGACGCCACCGAGGCCACCGCTCACCTGGGGGCCCTGATCGCCGGGTCCTGCGACCTGCCCGGCCTCATGGCCCTGGCCCGGTCCGCCCCGGACCTGCCCGCCTCATCCTGGGACCCGGCCGCCGAGGTCGCCGGCCCCGAGGTCGCTGGCCCCGGCGCCGCTGGCTCCGAGGGCCCGGCCCGCCCGGTGGTCGCGGTCGCCGGCGGCGCCGCCTTCACCTTCAGCTACACCGAGCACACCGAACTGCTGGCCGCCGCCGGCCTCGACGTGGTCCCCTTCGACCCCTTGCGCGACGAGTCGCTGCCCGACGCGGTGGCCGGCCTGATCCTGGGCGGCGGCTTCCCGGAGATGCACGCCAGCGCCCTGTCCGCCAACCAGCCCCTGCGCCAGGCCGTCGCCGCCGCGGCCGCCCGTGGTGTCCCCATCGCCGCCGAATGCGCCGGCCTCCTCTACCTGGCCCGCACCCTCGACGGCGCCCCCATGTGCGGCGTCCTCCCGATCGAGGCGACCATGACCCCCCGCCTCACCCTCGGCTACCGCGAACCAGTGGCCGCCACCGGCTCGATCCTGGCCCCGGCCGGCACCACGGTCCGCGCCCACGAGTTCCACCGCACCACCACCGACCCCGAGTCCGCCCCGGCTCCCGCCTGGCTCCTCCCCAGCCCCGCGACCCCACTAAACTCCCCAGCCACAGCCGCCCCACCAGCAGCAAAAAACTCCATTGCCCGACCAGCAGCAAAAAACCCCGCCGCCCCACCAGCCCCGCCAGCCCGTCGAGAGGGCCACGTCACCGGGAACGTGCACGCGTCCTACCTGCATGTCCACTGGGCGGGCTACCCGGCAATGGCGGCCCGGTTCGCCGCCGCCTGCCGCGCCGCCGCCGATCAGCAGGTGACCTCGTGAGCACGCTCGTCGGCGTCGGCGTGGGTCCCGGCGACCCCGAACTGGTCACGGTCAAGGCCGTCCGCGTGCTGCGCGAGGCCGACGTCATTTTCGTCCCGGTCATGGCCGGACCGGGCGACCGCTCCGCCGGGCCGGGCCGGGCCGAGACCACGATCCGCGCCCACGTCCCGGCGGAACGGATCCGCCTGGTCCCGTTCGCCCTCAACGACACCGGCGGCGTCACCCCGCGCCGCGCCGCCGCCTGGCAGGCCGCCGCCGCCGGGGTCGCCCAGGCGTTCGCGGCCGGTGCCGGCACCGTGGCGTTCGGCACGATCGGGGACCCCAACTTGTACTCGACGTTCAGCTACCTGGCCCAGACCGTCCGCGCCCTGGTCCCCGGTGTGACCATCGAGACCGTCCCCGGCATCACCGCCATGCAGGACCTGGCCGCCCGGTCGGCCACCTCCCTGGCCGAAGGCGACGAGCCGCTCACCCTGCTCCCGCTCACCGCCGGCGCCGACGCCTTCCGCCGGGCCCTGGCCGGCCCCGGCACCGTGGTCGCCTACAAGCTGGGCGCCGCCGCCGGCCCCACCCCCGCCGAAGTGGCCGGCATCCTGACCACCCACGGCCGCCTCGACGGCGCCGTCGCCGGGGCCCGCCTCGGCCTGCCCGGCCAGGACATCCGCCCCGCCGCCGCCCTGGCCAGCCTCCCCGCCGTCCCCTACCTCTCCACCCTCATCGTCCCCGCCCCCCACCGCACCACCCCCGGCTCCAGCCTCACCACCACCCAGCCCACCCCCACCACCACCCAGCCCACCCCCACCCGGGGCGCCCCGGGCACCCCGGGCACCCCGGGCACCCCGGGCACCCCGGTCACCCCGGGCACCCCGGGCACCCCGGTCACCCTGAGCACCCCGAGCACCCCGTCAGACCCAAAGGCCCCGCCAGCCCCGGACCGCCCAGCCCCGGACACCCCAGCAGCCCCGAATACCCCGGAGACCCAGTGACCTCCCGAGCGAGCAACCGCATCGAATGCGCGTTTGATGCTGCTCTAGCGACATCAAATGCGCGTTTGATGCGGTTCACACCCCAGCCCACGGGAGAGCGACGCGAAGGCGCGGGCCGATCGTGAGCCAGGGCAAGGTGACCTTCGTCGGGGCCGGGCCGGGGGCGCCGGACCTGATCACCCTGCGCGGCGCGAACGCCATCGCCGCCGCCGACGTGGTGATCTGGGCGTCGAGCCTGGTCCACCCGGGGGTCCTGGATCACGCCCGACCCACCGCCGAGGTGGTCGACTCGGCCGAACTCCCCATGGAGGGCGTCCTGCCCTGCTACGAGCGCGCGGCCGCCGAAGGCCTGGCCGTGGCCCGCGTCCACTCCGGGGACCCGGCCCTGTGGGGCGCGATCCAGGAGCAACTCGACCGCTGCGCCGAGCTGGGCCTGGACACCGAGATCGTGCCCGGGGTGTCCAGCTTCACCGCGGTCGCGGCGGCCATCGGCCGGGAGCTGACCATCCCCGAGGTGGCCCAGTCGGTGATCCTGACCCGGCTCGGCGGCGGCAAGACCCCGATGCCGCCGGGGGAGCGGGTCGCCGACTTCGCCCGGCACGGGACCACGATGGCCCTGTTCCTGTCGGCGGCCCGGTCCAGCCAGCTGCAGGATGAGCTGCTGTCCGGCGGCTACCCGCCCGGCACCCCGTGCGTGGTCGCCTACCAGGTCAGCTGGCCCGACGAGCTGATCGTGACCTGCCCGCTGCAGGACCTGGCCGCCACCATGAAGGCCCGCAAGCTCTGGAAGCACACGCTGGTCCTGGTCGGGCCGGGCCTGGGCGCGGGCGGCACTCGGTCGCACCTGTACCACCCCGGGCACTTCCACGGCTTCCGGCGGGCCGAGGCCAGCGCCCGCCGCGAACTGCGCGCCCACGACCGGGACCTCACATGACCGGTAGCGCCCAGGTCACCGTCATCGGCTGTGACGGTGACCCGCTGCCGCCCGCCGCCGAGGCCGCCCTGGCCCGGGCCGCGGCGGTGGCCGGCGCTCCCCGCCACCTGGCCGCCGTGCCGCTGCCCCCCGAGGCCGAGCGCATCCTCATCCGCCGGCTCGACCTGGCCCTGGACGCCATCGCCGCCCACCCGGGCCCGGTCGCCGTGCTGGCCTCGGGCGACCCCGGGTTCTTCGGCATCGTGCGGGCCCTGCGGACCCGCGGGATCACCCCCGCGGTGGTCCCGGCCGTGTCCTCAGTGGCCCTGGCCTTCGCCCGGCTCGGCCTGGACTGGGACGACGCCCTGGTGCTGTCGGCGCACGGGCGGGACACCGGCCCGGTCATGGCCGCCGCCCTGGCCCACCCCAAGACCGCCATCCTCACCGGGCCGCCCGAGGCCGACACCGGAACGCTCCGGACCGCCCTGCGCGACGCGGGCCGCGCCGTCTACGTGGCCGAGGCCCTGGGCACCCCGGACGAGCGGGTCCGCGACCTCACCACTGACCCCGGCGCCGAGGTCACCGACCCGCACCTCCTCATCTCCCTCGCCGCCACTCCCAACACCGACAACCCCACAGACCCCATCAACCCCATAAGCCCCATCAACCCCACGAGCCCCGCTGGCCCCCGCTGGCTCGCAGGCCATCTCGGCGCCCCTGACGCCTGGGCCCTCCCCGAAGATGACTTCGACCACCGGGACTCGATGATCACCAAGTCCGAGGTCCGCGCGCTGGCCCTGGCCAAGCTGGGTCCGGGCCCGGGCCGCACGATCTGGGACGTCGGGGCCGGCTCGGGTTCGGTGGCGGTCGAGTGCGCCCGCTTCGGTGCCTGGGCCATCGCCATCGAGGCCGACCCGGCCCAGGCTGACCGGATCCGCGCCAACGCGACCCGGCACGGCGTGCTGCTGCGCGTCGTGACCGGCCATGCCCCCGAAGCCCTGGCTGACCTGCCCGCCCCCGACGTGACCTTCATTGGCGGTGGAAACGACCAGGTGCTGGAAGCCAGCATCAGGGCCGGTGCTCCGGCCCGGGTGGTGGTCACGCTGGCTTCGGTGGATCGCGTCCGCCCGGTCTGTGATCTGCTCAGCGGGCTCGGCTACCGGGTCGAAGGCAGCCAGGTGCAGGCCTCCCGGCTGGCCCCGCTGCCCGGCGGCTCGCTCCGCCTGGCCGCCAGCAACCCGGTCTTCGTCCTCTGGGGCGACCGCGCCGGCGACCGCACGGGAGACCGTACGGGAGACCGCGCCGGAGGCCAGCCGTGATCGGGCTGGTCGCCGTCACCGCCGCGGGCCGGGCCGCCGCCGCCCGCCTGGCCGCGGCCTGGCCGGGCGAGACCCGGGCCTACGACGGGCCGGCCGCCACCGCCCTGCCCGCGGCCTTCGGCGAGACCGAGGTCGTGGTGGCGTTCCTGGCCGTCGGGGCCACCGTCCGCCTGCTGGCCCCGCTGCTCGGCGGCAAGCACGATGACCCCGGCGTGGTCTGCGTGGACGAGGCGCTCCGCTTCGCCGTGCCGGTGGTCGGCGCGCACGCGGGCGGCGGCAACGACCTGGCCCGCCGGGTGGCCGGCGTCCTCGGGGCCGAGCCGGTGATCACCACGGCCAGTGACAGCGCCGGGTCGGTCGCCCTGGACGAGTTCGGCGCCGACCTGGGCTTCGTGATCGAGCCCGGCAGCGCCCTGGCCGCGGTCGGCACCGCGATCCTGTCCGGCCCGCGGGTCACGTTCAGCAGCGACCTGACCTGGCCGGTACCGCCGCTGCCGCCCACCGTGGTCGCTACGCCGCCCGAACCCGGCGTCCCCGCCATCCTGGTCACCGACCGCCTGCTCGCCCCCGATTGCAGTGATAACAGCAAGAAGCCGCCAGGCCAGCCTGATAACAGCAAGAAGCGTCCGGGCCGCCCGGCCTCGGGTAGCGACGGGCCGACGGTGATCTACCGCCCCTCGTCTCTGGTCATCGGGCTCGGGGCCAGCCGCGGCGTCCCCACCGCCGAGGTCGGCGCCCTCATCGACCAGGCCCTGGACGAGGCCGGCCTGTCCCCGCGTTCGGTCCGGGCCGCCGCCACCATCGACCTCAAGCAGGACGAGCCCGGCCTGGTCGCCGCGGTCCGCGAGCGGGGCTGGCCGCTGATCACGTTCCCCGCCACCCACCTGGCCACGGTCCCGGTCCCGCACCCCAGCGACACGGTCCGCGCCGCCGTCGGCACCCCCAGCGTCGCCGAAGCCGCCGCCCTCCTCGCCGCCACCCACTCCAACCCCATCAGCCCCGAAGACCTCATCGTTCCTAAGCGCATCAGCGCTCACGCGACCGTCGCCATCGCCCGCGCCCAGCCGCGCGGCCGCCTGGCCATCGTCGGCATCGGGCCCGGAGCCCGCGACCTCCTCACCCCCCGCGCCGTCGCCGAGCT
>DASXJM010000686.1:0-1704 GCA_036497405.1 Streptosporangiaceae bacterium
GCGGAAGGCCATCAGCGTGGGGATCGAGGTGATCCGGGCCGCCGCCGCCAGCTCCTGCTGGTCCTCGGTGTCGATCTTGCCGAAACGCACGTCGGGGTGGTCGTCGCTGGCGGCCTGGAACACCGGGCCGAACTGCTTACAAGGCCCGCACCACTCGGCCCACCAGTCGACCAGCGTGATGCCGGGCTGGGTAACGGTGTCCTCGAACGTGTCTTTGGTGAGTTCAATTGTGCTCATGGGGCCTACAACGCAGTTGGGCTCGCTAAATTCCACCGCCGGGAAGGCCCGGCCGGGCCCCGGGGAAGGCCGGGGGCGGCCTGCGCGTTACTGTGCCTGCGACCGACAGTACGACCAATCGTGCGATCAGCTACGG
The DNA here is from genome assembly GCA_036497405.1 of Streptosporangiaceae bacterium. GTDB lineage: Bacteria > Actinomycetota > Actinomycetes > Streptosporangiales > Streptosporangiaceae > Bog-532. The sequence goes on from DASXJM010000686.1 coordinate 374, forward strand.
ACCGAAGGTGAGGAAGCGATGGCGCTGCCCAACGACGATGAGGCCAAGTTCCGCGACTACGCCCACCCGGAGAAGCTGGTCTCCACCGAGTGGCTGGCCGAGCACCAGGGCGAGCCCGGCCTGGTCGTGGCGGAGTCCGACGAGGACGTGCTGCTCTACGAGACCGGTCACATCCCCGGCGCGGTCAAGCTGGACTGGCACACCGAGCTGAACGACCCGGACACCCGCGACTACGTGGACGGCGAGGGCTTCGCCCGGCTGATGGCGGCCAAGGGCATCTCCCGCGACACCACCCTGGTCATCTACGGCGACCGCAACAACTGGTGGGCCGCGTACGCCCTGTGGGTGGCGACGCTGTTCGGCCACCCCGACGTCCGGCTGCTGGACGGCGGCCGGGCCAAGTGGATCGCCGAGGACCGGCCGCTGACCAAGGACGTGCTGGACCGCCCGCGCACCGACTACCCGGTCGTGGAGCGGGACGACAGCACAATCCGCGCGTTCCGCGAGCAGGTCGTGGACCACCTGGGCCAGCCGATGATCGACGTCCGCTCGCCCGGCGAGTACAGCGGCGAGCTGCTGCACATGCCGGACTACCCGCAGGAAGGCGCGGTGCGCGGCGGCCACATCCCCGGGGCCCGCAACGTCCCGTGGGCCCGGGCCGCCGCCGAGGACGGCACGTTCCGCGGCCGCCAGGAACTGGAAGCCATCTACGGCGGCGAGGCCGGCCTGACCTCCGGCGACGACGTGGTCGTCTACTGCCGGATCGGGGAGCGGTCCAGCCACACCTGGTTCGTGCTCACCCACCTGCTCGGGTACCCGCAGGTCCGCAACTACGACGGGTCCTGGACCGAGTGGGGCAACAGCGTCCGCGTGCCCATCACCCGGGGTGAAAAGCCATGACGTCGGGCACCCTCAACCCGCGCCTGGCCGAGATCGTCGAGGATTTCAACTCGCTGGCCGGCCAGGAGCGGCTCCAGTTGCTGCTGGAGTTCTCCGACGACCTGCCCGCGCTGCCGGAGCGCTACGCGGGCCACCGGGACCTGCTCGAGCAGGTCCCGGAGTGCCAGTCGCCGCTGTTCCTGGCGGTCGAGGTCGCCCCGGACGACGCGGTTCACCTGTTCTTCGACGCCCCGCCCGAGGCCCCGACCACGCGCGGGTTCGCCGGCATCCTGCAGGCGGGCCTGGACGGCCTGGACGCCGACGAGGTGCTGGCCACCCCGGACGAGTTCACCACCCAGCTGGGCCTGACCGAACTGGTCAGCCCGCTCCGCCTGCGGGGCATGGCCGCCATGCTGGGCCGCATCAAGCGCCAGGTCCGCGCCCGCCGCACC
>DASXJM010000687.1:0-2176 GCA_036497405.1 Streptosporangiaceae bacterium
AATGGCGAAGACAATGAGGATGGCGTACTCGACGATCGCCATTCCGATCTGGGTCCGGGCCGTGAGCTTGATGCCGATCACCGCAATGGCGATCATGATCAGCCCGAGCGCGGTGTCAATTCCGATGTTTCCCCAGGTCGCAGTGGAATCGGAGCCGAATACGGACAGCACCGACGGGGCCAGGACTTCGACCCCGCTCAGCGTGCCGATCACGAAGGCGGCCACCATCAGCCAGCCGGTCAGGAAACCGAGGTACGGGTTGATGGCCCGGCCGACCCACTCGAACGATGCCCCGGCGTTGGCGTCCCACATGTTGAGCTTGCGGTAGGCGTTGGCGATGATGAACATCGCGATGCCCATCAAGATGATGCTGGGCCCGCTGCCGTAGGCCGTCGCCGCGGCCAGGGCGGCCAGAGTCAGCCCGACCGAGGCGGCCGGGGCCGACGTCGCCATCCCGATGATCGTGCCCTCGGTGACGTTGATGGCATTGGGTTCCAGGTGGCCGCCAGAGCGCGCGGTATCCAAGGAGACGGACGACTTGGTCATTTGTTCTCCACCCCAGAGTGGGACCCGGAGCCCTGAGCCCGGTTAGCGTCTGTAATTGTCCTAAAACCCTGTCCGGGTGGCAACAGTTCATTACTGACAAATCATGAATTGAGCCCTGAAACAGTGGTAACGAGTACTGAAGCCCCGGGCCGATAACACGGATTGTCTGTTCCTCCCAGCGCGAATGGTGCTACCTGACCGAAATGACGGCCAGGTCGTTATCTGCGCGCGCCGCGGCCTTCAGCAGACCGTCGTCAGTAGGCTGCCGCCCATGGACCCGATGGACACCGTGCTGGCCCGGCTCGGTCCCCGGTGGCAGGATGTCGACCCCCTGTTGCCCGAGCCTTCTTTCCCTTTCGAAGGTTGCGGGTCTGAGTTCACGGTCACGACGGCGTCCGGCGGCCCCGAGGCCGCGGCCTGCTGCACCCACTGGACCGGCCAGCCCGGATCACTGGACCTGTGCTGGGGCACGGCCCGGCAGTACCGGCTCACGGCCCGGGTCGCGGGCCCGGACGTGGCCGGGTCGCTGGACCAGCTGCTGTCGGCCTGGCGTGACCACCTGGCCGGCCAGCCGGACCTGGCCGGCCCGGACACCTCGGCCATCCTGGCCTGGCCCAGCCGCGACGTGGCCGGCGTGGCCGCCCCGCTGCACCACGGGCTGCAGCCGCTGGCCGTGGTGGCGGCCCGGCCCATCTCGCGGCTGGGCGCCCCGGCCGAGGTCCCGCGCGGGATCCGGATCCGGCGGGCCGGCCCCGGCGACCTGGCCGCCGTGGTCCGCCTGGAGCACGAGGTGGTCCGCTACGACGCCAACTTCGTGGCCGTCATCGACCGCCCCTGGACCGCGGCCGCCCTGGCCGCCGAGGCCGAAACCGCGCTGGCCGTCCCCGAACCCTGGGTCTGGCTGGCCGAACGGGAGCCGGACGGCGAACCGGTCGGCGTGCTGAACGCCCAGCCCCCGGCCGCCGCGAGCTGGATCGCGCCGCTCACCAGCCGGGCCCCGGTGGCCTACAACCTGCTCACCGGGGTGAGCGCCACCCAGCGCGGCGGCGGCATCGGGGCCGCCCTGGCCACCCGCTTCCACCAGGCGGCCGAGGCCGCCGACGTGGCCGTGACCCTGCTCCACTACGCCCAGCTCAATCCGCGTTCGATGCCGTTCTGGAGCCAGCAGGGCTACCGGCCGCTGTGGACCCTGTGGGAGGCCCACCCGGCCTCGTCCCTGCGCTAACTAGCGGCAGGCCACCCGCCCGGCGTCCAGCGACAGGCGCTTGCGCAGGGCGTTCACGTTCTCCCGATTGGCGGCCGGGCAGAACTTCCCCGGCGCCAGCGCGTACTCGATGTCGAACACGGGCTTGCCCGCGGCCACGAACCGCCCCAGTCCGCAGCCGCCGCCGGAGTAGCACTGTTCGTCCACCGCGAAGTCGAAGTCCGGCCGCAGCTGGGAGATCTGCCCCGGATCGTTCTTCAGCGCCACCAGCAACCCGGCCCCGTGCGCCAGCCCGGCCAGGAACCGGTTGAACCGCAACTGGTCAGCCCCGGTCAGCCCGAACCCGGTGCCGTTCGTGTACCCGTCCACATTGTCGAAGTCGACCGCGTCGAAGCCCTTGGACCGGCACATGTCGACCCGGGCCCG
>DASXJM010000688.1:0-8434 GCA_036497405.1 Streptosporangiaceae bacterium
GTGTGGATGGCGGCACAGAAGCTGAGGCAGTGGCTGAGCAGGTCGTCGGGGAGGGCGGTCGCGTCCGCGCGCAGCGAGGCCAGGCGCTCCCGGAGCGCCTGATGGACCTGGATCAACTGCTCGCTCAGCGCCATGAGACGGGGCGGCACGGTCCCCATGAAACCCCGGCCCGGCCGGCGAAATCAACCGCCCCAACCGGCGCACGCTGTGGCGCACGCTGCGGCTCGCACTCCCGGGTCACAATCGGGGCGCTATTGGGGAGCCGGGCCGGGCCGCTGTCGGTGCCGGGCGCTTAGATGACGGGCATCATGGTCAGCACATTCCAGGCATTGGGCGTGTTTCTGCTCGCCTTCCTGCCGGGGGCCCTGTACGTGTGGGCGTTCGAGCGGCAGGCGGGCGGCTGGGGCCTGAGCCTGTCCGACCGGCTGCTGCGGTTCATCGGGACGTCGGCCGTGTTCCAGGCGCTGGGCGCGCCCATCACCTACGTGCTCTACGGGACCTACGTGCACAGCGGGCGGCTGGGGCGCGGGGCGGCGCTGCCCTGGTGGCTGTGGGTCCTGGTCATCGCGTACGTGGTGGTGCCCACCGCCTGCGGTCACATCGTGGGCCACGGGACCCGCCAGCGCCGGTCGTGGGCGCTGAAGATCACCGGTCCCTCGCCCGCGCCCCGCGCCTGGGATCACCTGTTCGGGCGCGAGGGCCTGACCGGATGGATCCGCCTCCGGATGAAGGAAGGCGGCTGGATCGCCGGCGCCTACGCCCAGTCGGACACCGGCGGCCTGCGTTCCTACGCGGCCGGATACCCCGAGGAGCAGGACCTGTTCCTGATCGAGACCGCGGAATGTGACCCGGACACCGGCGCGTTCGTAGTTGACGAACGAGGCGCGCCCCGGCTGCGCGGGATCAGCCTGCTGGTCCGCTGGGAGGAGGTCGCGTACCTTGAGTACATACGAGGTTGATGGGGTGGCCATGGCGGACATCAGGGACGAGGAGCGCGGCGGCTACGGCGCGGGCGACCGCAAGGTGTCCGAGTTGTCCAACCCGCCACGGTCGCTGACCACGCAGAAGTCGCCTTCCCGGGACGGCGAGGACAGCGGCAAGGCCTGATCCGGTCCGGATCGGGGCCTGCCTGTCCCTGACTGGGCGTTACGCCAGGTTCGGGATCCAGGCCGAGCAGGCGCTGGGCCTCTGGCGGGAGCTGGCGGGCGACGGGGTCGCGCTGACCGTGGCCGACGACCGCAGCAACTCGGCCACCCTGGCCGCGGCCCTGCCGGTGGTGGCGGGCCGGTGCGATCTGCTGCTCGGGCCCTACTCGACCGGGTTAATGCGGGTGGCCGGGCGGCTGGCGGCCGAGCGGGGCTGGCTGCTGTGGAACCACGGCGGGGCCGGCGACGACGTGCAGGCCGCCCATCCGGGCCACCTGGTGTCGATCCTGACCCCGGCCAGCCGGTACGCGGAGCCGTTCGTCCGGCACCTGGCCCGGGCCGGGACCGGGGTCCGGTTGTGGATCGCGCCCGGCCGGGGCGGCTTCGGGCGCCAGGTCGCGGCCGGGGCCGAAGCCGCGGCCCGCCGGTTCGGTCTGGACCCGGCCCGGCTCGATCACGTGGCCGGCTCCGGCGGGCCACCCGAGGATGAGCCCTGGGACCTGTTCTGCGCGGGCAGCTTCGAGGAGGACGTGGACCTCATCCGGCGGTTCCGTTCGGCCCGGCGGCCGCCCCGGGTGGTGGGCGCGATCGCGGCCGGGGTCCGCGAGTTCGGCATCAGCGGCCTGGACCCGGCCGGCGTGTACGGCGTCGGGCAGTGGTTCCCGGGTCAGCCCGGGGCCCGGGACCCGGCCATCGGGCCGCCCGAGGACGAGTTCCTGGTCGCCTACACCGCGCGGTACGGGGTGTGGCCGGACTATCCCGCCGTCCAGGCCGTGGCCGCGGCCGCGCTGGCCACCCACTGCCTGAACCAGGCCGACCACGCCGACGGTGCCCTGTGGCAGGCCGCGCTGGACCTGGACACCAGCACGCTGTTCGGCGGCTTCCGGATCCGCCCGCCCGACGGCGGCCAGATCGGGCACGACCCGGTCCTGGTCCGCTGGACCGGCGCCGCCCCCATGCTGGTTACTCCGGGTGACGCCCTGAGTCCTGCCGATTAGCCGCCAATGATCGATATCGAAGGTCACGCATTCGGCTCCCTTAATTGCTGATCCACAAGCAACCGATGCTCCGATAAAGCTCCACCCGCCCCGGCTAAAGGCCCGGCCCAGGCGTTGGACAGGGTAGCCATCATCGGCTCACGGCTAACCTGCAATGTCCTTCCCACGCCATTACCATGATGCACATCACGGAACAAACGATTGCAACCCGGAGTGGATCGCAAAACGGTCAGAAACGTGGGCCCGGCCGGAACTGACCGCCGGAGCCACCCGGGGCCATAGCAACCGCGGTGGGTCCGGTCCCCGGGCGAGCGGCCGCTATGGGCCGCAGGGCCAGGGCGTGAATGCGCACTTCGACCCACCCCGCCGGGCGCGATGCGCATTCGCGTCCCCTCGGCCGGGTGTGATGGCACCATCGTGGGCACGGCGGGCCCCCGCGGCGCGCCGAGCAGCCTGGGTTTGCGGAGGGCCTGAACCGCCCGGCGGGTCGTCGTCCCAGGTCAACCGCCGCGCCCCAGCCTGACCCCGCGAGCCGAGTTCCGATCACCCCCGGCTGCCGAGCCGGAATGGCGGGAAAATAGCCGCCGCCCGGCATTAACTGGTTGGCCGGAAAGGTCAAAAAATAGTCCCACAGCGTATTGTCCGGACACATTTGACCGCTATGATCTCGCCAGTGGCCGGGGGTCCCGCGGCAGATTCGCGGGTCATGGCGGTCAAACTCAGCGTGACATTTGCCGGAGCCGCTGCCGCGGCTCAGGTGTCGCGCGGGCAGTCGGGCCTGCCCGCCCGCGGGGGCGGTGGGGTGGGCCGATGGGAGAAATGATGGCGGACTACACCAAGGCCCCCGTGTCGGACCCGCCGCGCTCACACGCGGCCCGGCTCGAGCCCGACGCGATCGGCGTCGCCCAGGACACCGTCATCGGGATGGCCTCGTCGGCCCCCGCGGCCACGGTCGGGCTGTCGCTGGCCGCGCTGGCCGTGGCCACCGCCTACGGCAGCGGGCTGATCCTGATCCTGACCGCCATCCCCATGCTGGTCATCGCCAACTCCTACCGCCGGCTGAACCTGTGGAACGCCAATTGCGGGGCGTCCTTCGAGTGGGTCGGCCGCGCCATCAACCCCTATCTGGGCTTCCTGACCGGGTGGCTGATGGTGGCGGCCTACATCATCGGCACGGTCGCCGAGGTTCTGCTGCTCGGGCCTTCGGTGCTGGCCGTGTTCGGGTCGAATTCCACCAGCACCGCCGACTACGTGATCATCGGTGCCGCCACCGGCCTGGTCATGCTGATCATCGCGGTGGTCGGCATCCGGATGACGGCCCGGGTCCAGGTCAGCATGGCCCTGGTCGAGTACCTGATCCTGATCGGCCTGGCCATCGCCGGGCTGATCTACGTGACCGGCACCCATCCCGGGGTCGTGCACATCACCCGGGCCTGGCTGAGCCCGAGCGGCGTCGGCGGTCACGGCAGCGCGGTGGCGGGCTTCCTGGTCGCGGTGTTCGTCTACGGCGGCTGGGACGGCACCCTGTACGTCAACGAGGAGGTCAAGCACCGCCGGGTCAATCCGGGCCGGGCCGCGATGCTGGCCGTGGGCCTGCTGGCCATCATCTACACGCTGGCCCAGGTCGGTTTCCAGGGCGTGCTGTCCCCGGCCAAGCTGGCCGCCAGCGCCGAGAACGGCACCACCCTGGTCGACGTGGCCAACGTGCTCGGCGGCGGGTTCTGGGCCAAGGTCATGGCGCTGTCCATCGCACTGTCGGTCATCGCCACCACCGGCACCGGCATCGTGCTCAGCGCCCGCATCGTGTACGGCATGGCCAGCTACCGGGTGCTGCCGCAGTTCCTGGCCAACGTGTCCCGCCGGTTCGCCACCCCGGTCGCGGCCAGCGTCGTCGTGGGCGTGCTGATCATCGTGCTCAGCACCGTCTACTACCTGGCCACCTCGGTGCAGAACGCCTTCACCGACGTGATCGACGTGACCGGGCTGCTGTTCTCGATCTTCTACATCCTGACCGCGCTGGCCACGGTGGTGTACTACCGGCGGCGGCTGGTCTCCAGCCTGTGGAACGCGATCGTGCTCGGCCTGCTGCCGCTGGCCGCGGCCGGCTTCCTGGCCTGGATCCTGGTCAAGTCCCTGCTGTCGGCGGTCGCGGCCGAGCTGTGGTCGCTGGCCGGGATCATCGTGGCCGGCCTGGTGATGATGATCATCGCCCGGACGGTGCTGCAGTCGTCGTTCTTCCGGCTGCCCCGGGAGGCCGAGTCGGCCAGCCGGCACCGCCGCGGAGCAGGCGCCCCCCGGTAACCAGGCGCCCCCGCCCCTGGTGGCCGGGGGCCGGATCGCTACTCCCCGGCGATGTCGGCCAGGGCCGCCTGGACCTGGGTCGTCAGCCGGTCTCCGGGGGGCAGCACCCGCTCACAACGGGCGGCGCTCTCCCGGAGCAGGGTCCGGGCGTCGCCGATCCGCCCGACCTCGTTGTAGGCCAGGGCCAGCCGCAGCGCGGTGCTGAGCGTGTCCGGGTGGTCGGGCCCGAGCGCCCGCTCGTAACCGGACCGGGCCTGCTCGTAGGAGTAGATGGCCGAGGCCATCTTGCCCTGGCTGTGGTACGCGGCGCCGAGCTTGCCCGCCGCCGCCAGCGTCCGCAGGTCGTCCCGGCCCACCTCTTTTTCCCAGCCGGACAGGGCCTTCTTGTAGGCCGAGACCGCGTCCTTGATCCGGCCGTCAGCCAGGCTGGCGTCGCCCAGGCCCTGCCGGGTGACCAGGGTCTCCGGGTGCCGCGCGCCCTGGACCCGCTCCCGCCCGGCCAGCGTCTGCCGGTACAGGTCGGCGGCGGCCCCGGGCTGGCCCACGGCCACGTAGGCGGCGGCCAGCTCGTCCTGGGTGCCCAGGGTGGCCAGGTTGTCCGGGCCGTACACCCGCTCGGTGTCCCCGGCCAGTTGCTCCAGTACGCCGACCGCGTCCCCGAGCTGGCCCGCGGCGACCAGGGCGTGGCCCAGGTCCCGCCGGGCGGCCAGCACGTCGCGGTGGTCCCGGCCCAGGGTCCGGGCCCGCCGGTCCAGCACCCACTGCACCCACCGGACCGCGTCCGTGGTCCGCCCGGCGGCCAGGTAGGCGGCGGTGAGCCGCTGCACCGCGGCCAGGGTGTCCGGGTGATCGGCCCCGAGCAGCCGCTCGCTGACCGAGGCCAGGTCGCGCCAGTAGTCGGCGGCCGGCCCGGTCAGCCCGCAGCGGTCCAGGCTCTGGCCGACCCGGATCAGCACCGGGTGGCAACCGCCCGCCCACAGCAGGTCGCCCGCGGCCTGCCACAGGCTGGCCGTGCAGGCCCGCAGGCTCTCGGCCAGCCAGGCGGCCGGTTCGTCGGCCGGCCAGGCCTCCAGCAGCGAGTTGGCCGCGGACCGGGCCGCCTGGTCCAGCATGCCCTCGGGCATGGTGGCCCGCAGGGCGCCCTGCAGGACCAGGCTCATCCGGATCACGGGCGGTGTGGTGGTCCGGTCGATGGTCAGCAGGCCGGACCGTTCCAGCGCCAGCAGGGCCCGGCCCGCGCTCTCCTGGTCGGGCCGGGCTCCGCCGCCGTACCCGGCCAGGTAGTCGCGGGCGGCCGGGGCCGACAGCACCCCGGCCGGCACGGCGTGCCCGTCCAGCAGGGCGATCAGGGCCAGCAGGGCCTGGGTGGGCACGTCCGGCGACAGCCACTCGGCCTGCTCGAAACAGAACGTCCAGCTCACCGCGGCGGCGGGCAGCCGCCCGGCCGCCGGGTCGGTCATCTGCTCGCGGCGGCGCACGAACGCGTCCTGGTAGTCGCGGCAGGTCCAGGCCGAGCTGGTGATCACCGAGCAGGCCTGGGCCAGGGCCAGCGGCTCGCAGTCCAGCTCCTTGACCAGGTCGATGGCTCCCAGCCGCCGGTCGGGGTCGGCGCTCAGCCGCCCCATCAGGTAGTTCAGCGCCTCCCGGTTGCTGTAGAGGCCGATCGGCACGGTCTGGGTGCCCCGCGGCATGGCCGCCGAGTCGGCCGTGGTGACCAGCACCCGCCCGGTCGGGCCGGCCGGCCACAGTCCGCGCAGGTCGGCTGCCTCGGCCAGGTCGTCCAGGACCACCAGCCAGGAGCGGCCGCTCTCGTTCAGCCAGCCGAGAAGCCGGGCCGCCACCGGCTCGGCGTTACCGACCGGGGCGCTGCCGGTGATCGCCGCGGCCGCTTCCCCGTAGGTGGTCAGGACCGAGGCCCGGCTGGTGGCGGTGACCCAGACCAGGAACTCGATCTGCCGGGCCTGCCAGAGGGCCTCGGCCGCGGCCACCGCCAGCTGGGTCTTGCCGGAGACCCGCATCCAGTCCGGTGATCCCGGTCCACTGCTACGGCCGGTGACCAGCGCGATGGTGGCCCCGGGGACCAGGGCCGCCGCCAGGTTGGGAGCCGACTCGGGCCGGGCGCTGAACTCACCGGCCCGGGCCGGGAGGGCGCCGACCCGGATTGGCCAGCGGACCTCGGCGCGCCGCGAATCCGCCAGCGGGGTCGCTGGGGTGTCCGAGGCGGTCATGCTCTCGATCACCTTCCGTACATCTTCTCGCGCTAAGCGCTCTTTTCAGGCACGGTACCGTTCTGGACCCGGCCCACCAAGCCTCGTTTTCCGGGCTGCGAGCTCACGCTCCGTAGTGCTCCCAGGCCACCGGACCGGGTTGCGGCCGCAGCCAGAAGTCACCGTTACCGGCCATATCGCGCATCAATACTGAAACGCGCATCCAATTGCCAGCCGGAAAGGCCGGGCGGGACGGTGACGAAGTACAAATAACCAGGGTCATCGGCACCGATGGTCCGACAAGGGCTGAACGTTATCAATCAGACGGCGAAAAGTCACCAACCGGCCGACGGCATGGTTGCGACTGACCGGTGACCGGCCGCCCGTCCGCTTTGCGGTCCACATCCCCACCGGATAAGGCCCTCCGGGACTGCAGGCCGGGCCGGGTCAGGGGTTCCGGGAATGGCGACAAGCTACTGGCGAGTTTATATATTGTCGGACAATTGCTGACCGACATTCGGTGAAACGTTAAACTCCGGCCCTATGGCCAAGCCGATCTTCGCGGTCGGCCCCGCACCGTTATTCCGATTGGGACGGTTGTTTATTCTCGGGCACTTCGACCGGTATTTCGTCCCGCCAGACGGTGGGGCCGCCCGGCGTCGTGGCCGGGATCTTTCCGTGTTCGGCCCGGGTGTGCCACTGGTCGCGCAGCCGGTCCAGTTCGCGGCGCTTGCGGGCCCGCCGCCAGCGCCGTTGCAGCACGCCGCCGAGGGCCCAGCCGAACAGCGCCGTGCAGATCAGCGCCAGCACCAGCAGCAGCCAGCGCACGCCGTGACCGGTCACCGCGAAGGCCACCCAGAACACCACCGCGGCCAGGGCCGGGATCACCGAGAGCCAGATTCGCCCGGTCTCCCGCCAGGACCGCCCGACCTCGGCCCACCGGCCTCGCTCGATGACCCAGCGGGCCTGGAACTCCTCCCAGGACGTGGCGTCCTCCGGCGGCAGCAGTTCCCGGGCCCGATCCCTCATGCCGGCCTTCTACCCACTGCGGCCCGCGCTAGCCGCGCCCGGGGTCTCCATCCGTGCTCCATCGGTGGTGCACGGCGGTTCCTTGGCCGGGCGGTACCGGTGGAGGTCCCAGTGGGGCACAGGGCCGGACCCGGACGTGAGGGGTGACGTGATGGCGTGGGTGCTGATCGTGGCGGCGGGGCTGTTCGAGACGGGGTTCGCGGTGGCGCTGAAGCTGAGCCACGGCATGACCCGGCTGTGGCCGACGGTGCTGTTCGCGGCCTGTGCGCTGGTCAGCTTCAGCCTGCTCACGGTGGCGCTGCGGCGGCTGGAGGTGGGCCCGGCCTACGCGGTGTGGACCGGGATCGGGGCGTCCGGCGCGGCCGCGGTGGGCATGCTATTCCTCGGCGACGCAGTGTCCACGCTCAAGCTGGTGTCGATCGGCCTGGTGCTGGCCGGGGTGATCGGGCTCAACCTGTCCGGCGTCACGCCGCCGTGACCGGGCCTTGCTGATCCGGCGCCCGGCCTCGACGGCGGCCGCGATGACCAGCGAGATGCCGAGCGACAGGATCAGACCGGCCCAGACGTTGTTCTCGAACGCCTTGCCGCCCAGCCGGCCGAGGAAGAACGAGTACAGGGCCCAGACCACCGCGGCCACCGCGGTCGCGGCCACGAACCGCCGGCGCGAGTAGCCGACCAGGCCACAGCAGAGCGTGATGGCGGTCCGGCCGCCGGGGATGAACCGGCAGATGATGATGAGGGGCATGCCCCACTT
>DASXJM010000689.1:0-3023 GCA_036497405.1 Streptosporangiaceae bacterium
ACGCGTTGAGGCAACTCGGCCGCGGGGCCGACCCAGGCGATCCGCTCGTCCTTGGTCAGGATGGCGGCGTTGCTCAGGATCTCAGACCCCGTCCACAGGCGACCGATGTTGGTCATCAAACGGACAGTCAACGGTAAACCCCTACACATCGGGAACCAGGGGTGATGGTTCCGTTCGCCATGAGCGGTCACCTGCCATGAGTCGTACGTGACCGAGTTGAGTTGCCGGCACGTACTCCGGGACGCGGATCGCGCGCGCCTACGTTACAAGCGCCGCACGCACGCATGCGCGCACCAACATATCGATTCCGTTACCGTATTGCACCTCAAGGACCTCGTACAAGGCTTTTGGCAAAACACAGCCCTTTCTCAGCACCCCGCGTGGTTCGGTTCATCAGGGACGAGGTGGGAGCGCCCTCACATCCCGCTTCCAACGGGCAGAGCCGGCCCCTTCCGTCACTGTTCCCGGGAGTTCTCAAAGCCCTTCCCAGCAGGCGATCGGGCCGTTCCGTCGCTGGATAACGCGCTATCTCTGCATCAGCACTTGCGGATGCACATGCAGCGAGCAATCCCATGGCACCGGGTGCGGGCCGGGCTCACGATCCGCCCGCCCCACACTGCCTGTGCGTAGTGAGGACAATACTCTTTATCACCCTGAAATAAGACAGAAACGTCGTATCTGCGCGCCCCGCGCGAAGCGCACCGGACGGACGTGAAGATCATTGAGGTGTGAATACAGAAGGAAATCGACAAATACCATCTTTGGCCCTCGTCAATGCCACCGTTTGCAGATCACGGAACGAATAAATTCCGGTGGTCGGACCATTGGCCAGATCGCGTAAATCCTCACAATGAGTGACGTACGGCTACGTTATTTTTGTGAGCGCGACGGTATTTAAGCACGTTAACGAACCGTAAACAGTGGGTGGATGGCTCGCTGGCTGCGCTCCGTCGCCAGCCACGATCCGTGACCAGAACCGCGGCCGGGCCGGCGGAGCCGGACCCGGACGGGCCGCCGGCGGGCGCCGGGCGGGCGGCGGGGCCATTCCCCTATGACCCGGTGAGGCCGGCTGGAACGGCGGTAATGCCGATCTGGGACCCTTTGTGCAGGCGGCCGGGCGGACGCCGGCGGTGGACCGGCGTCCACCTACTGGCCTTTGTTCGATAATGAGTAACGGCGAACCGTTAATTGGCAGTAAGTGCGTGCCGGGTTGGGTCCGGGAGGGCTGAGAGCACCGGTGAGGCACGGGAGGCGCCGCCGAGCCGGGGGTGGACGGCCCGGGTTGGCCGGATGCCGAAAGGGACACGGTACGCGTCAATGCCGAAAGGGTGCGGCTAACCGATCGGGGCGCCCGCGGGTTGCGGGTGGCTGCGCCCGGCGCTTGCAGGCCGGGGGCGCGCTCAGGCGCCGGGTGGGTGCGCCCGGGTGACGGGCGCACCCTCCGGTGTCGTGCGTGATCTCCCGCGTTAGCGGGAGGCCCGGGTGGCGAAGGCCCGCACGGGTGCGGACTCGGACTCCGCCGTGGGCCGGGTGCCGGCCGGGAGCGGGACCGCCGGGACCGCCGGGACCGCCGGGACCGCCGGGGCCGACGGGGCCGCCGGGGCCGCCGGGGCCGACGGGGCCTGCTGGCCGTCGTCGGTCTCGATGGCCTCGAGGGGGTCGGTGCTGAACGGGGCCAGCTCGGCGGCCAGGGCCGCGGGGACCCGAGCCTGGAGCTCGGTGCCGTCGGCGCCGTGGCCGACCTTCAGGACCTCACCCTCTTCGTGCACGCGGGCGATCAGGTCACCGCGGCTGTAGGGCACCAGGGCGTGCACCTCGCGGTCGCGACGAGGCAGCGCCTCCTCCAGCGCGTCGCGCAGGTCGTCCAGGCCGGCCCCGGTGCGGGCCGAGACCAGCACGCTGTCGCCGACGCGGCGGCGCAGGCTTTCGATCACGATCGGGTCGGCGGCGTCCGACTTGTTGATCACCACCAGCTCCGGCACCTCGGCCGCCCCGATCTCGGCCAGCACCGAGCGGACCGCGGAGATCTGGGCCTCGGGCTCCGGGTCGGAGCCGTCCACCACGTGCAGGATCAGGTCGGCGTGGGCGGTCTCCTCCAGGGTGGACCGGAACGCCTCGACCAGCTGGTGCGGCAGGTGCCGGACAAACCCGACGGTGTCGGTGAGGGTCAGCGCCCGCCCGGACGCGGTGCGGGCCCGCCGGACGGCCGGGTCCAGCGTGGCGAACAGCGCGTCCTCGACCAGCACACCCGCGCCGGTCAGCCGGTTCAGCAGGCTCGACTTGCCCGCGTTGGTGTAGCCCGCGATGACCACGGACGGCACCTCGTGGCGACGGCGCTGGCCGCGCTGCACGTCCCGGCTCACCGACATGGCGGCGATCTCCCGGCGCAGCTTGGCCATGCGGGCCCGCAGGCGGCGCCGGTCCGTTTCGATCTTGGTCTCACCGGGGCCGCGGGTGCCGATGCCGCCACCGCCGGCCACCCGGCCACCAGCCTGCCGGGACATCGACTCGCCCCAGCCGCGCAGCCGGGGCAGCATGTAGGCCAGCTGGGCCAGCTCGACCTGGGCCTTGCCCTCCCGGCTCCGGGCATGCTGGGCGAAGATGTCAAGGATCAGCGCGGTCCGGTCGATCACCTTGACCTTGACCACGCTCTCCAGGCGGTTCAGCTGGCTGGGGCTCAGCTCGCCGTCACAGATCAGCGTGTCGGCGCCCACCGCGGCCACGATGTCGGCCAGTTCGGCGGCCTTGCCCGAACCCACGTAGGTGGCGGGGTCCGGCTTGGTACGCCGCTGAATCAGCCCGTCGAGCACCTCGGAACCGGCGGTCTCGGCCAGCCGGCTCAGCTCCAGGAGCGAGTTCTCCGCGCTGGCCAGGCTGCCTTCGGCCCAGACGCCGATCAGCACGACCTGCTCGAGGCGAAGGGAACGGTATTCGACCTCGGTGACGTCCTGAAGTTCGGTGGACAGACCCGCGACCCGGCGCAGGGCCTGACGCTCTTCCAGGTCGAAGTCACCGGGAGCAGC
>DASXJM010000690.1:0-17161 GCA_036497405.1 Streptosporangiaceae bacterium
TGGCCCGCCGGACCGACGCCGAGGGCGTGGCCGGGCTGGCCGGGGTGCGCGGCACCGAGGTGCTGACCCGCCGCCTGGACGGGGCCCTGCTGGCCCTGTTCACCGACAAGTGGCGGCTGGCCGCCATCCAGCGCGACCACCGGGACGTGCTGCTGGAGACCCTGGTGGCCGGCGCCGAATAACCGCCGGGCGGCCCGGCCCCCGGCCCCCGCCGGGCTTTGTGTGCAAAAAGTGTCGCTCCCACGACATGAAATGACCACTTTTAAGCTGGGCTGGGAGCGGTGCGGCCGGTGTGGCGTGCGGGGCCCGGAGTGAGCGGGATTGCGTGCTGCGGCTGGGACGCCGCAACGTCTCCGTCGACTGACAGGGACGGCTAACGCGATAACGACGAGGGCGCCGAAGACTCCTCGATCTGCTCCAGGATCTGCCCGTAGGCCAGCGTGACCAGCTTGGCCACGCTGTCGTGGGCGCCGAGCGGAGCGGCCGAGTCGGCGCCGATGGCCGCGCAGGCCGATTCGAGCTCGCCGGGCCGGGCCTCGGGGCCGATGATGCAGGGGGCGATGGCGATCCGCATGACCCCCATCCGCCGCAGCTGGGCCGCGGCCTCGGCAATGCTCGGGCTGCCGTCGAGCGCGGCCGCGAACACCGGCAGGGCCAGCCGGGCCGCCAGCAGCACCGAGGTCGGAGTGGCGGCGGCAGCCGCGTGGCTGCCGCCCACCGTGGCCACGATGATGCCGTCGGCCGCGGTCGGGATGCTGAACATCCGAACCCGGTCGGCCCGGGCCAGCCGGGCGTCGGCCAGCCGGATGTGCAGCGCCTCGGAGAAGGTCAGGCTGACGTTGAACGGCTCGGCGATCATGGCGTGGACCGCGCTCTGGGTGATGTCGTAGCGGATCGCGTCGGTCACCGCCGGGAACGGCAGCGCCAGCAGCGGGACCACGATCGCGGCCGGCTGGTCGGCGGGACGGTTCTCGGCCGCCTGGGTCAGCACCGCCTGCAGGCTGGACGGGTCCTCCGGTCCGGCCCCGACCCGGGCCAGGCGCACGTCCACGCTGGGGTTGTTGACCCGCACGATCGAAGTGACTTCCGCGGCCACGTCCGGCGAACCCGAGTTCCCGGCCACCGCGACCACCAACGCCGGTGCCTCCGGCGGCAGCCCGTCCGGTACCGGCCGCCGGTGCCGACCGGTCCCGGGACCGAGCCCGCTCCGGGGCCGGGACGCCTGTTCGCGAGACTCACGGGACTCGCGGGCCGGCGTCGGGGCATGGGAGGGCGCCGACTGCCGCTTGGGCAGCCCGGTAACTGGTTCCCGCAGATCGGCCACATGGCGAGCGTAGTCGCGGACGATCCGGCATGCCGTAAAAGCGGAAAAACACGACAGCAGGTTGTAGCAGTAGCAGGACTAACCGCATGCGTCCTGTGCCGCGGTGTTTCCGGTCGACGATCCGGTCCCGGATCCGCTTGTGGCCCCTGAGGATCCTGAGGTTTGCGGTGCGGCTGGGGTTGATCCGGCCGGTGTGGCGCCGCCGCGGCCGGCGGCGTGGGTGGCCTGGGGGGTGGGGGCCAGATTCTGGTCGTTCTTCAGCTTCCCGAACAGCGCGCCCGCGGCCTGCGGGTCCCACTGGACGGCGACCTCGCCGTCCGGGGCGTGGTAGTCGTAGTTGCCCAGCGGCACGGTGGTGAAGCGCACGTTCTGGGTGCTGAGGCCGCGCATCTGGTCGGCCAGCGCCGACACGTTCAGCCCCTGGTCCACGGTCAGTGCCGACACCGCCGCCCCCACGAAGCCGGACAGCCTGATCGGGTTGGCCAGCAGCCCGGAGCGGATGGCGGCCGACAGCGCCGTCGACAGCAGTTTCTGCTGGTCCTGGATGCGGGCCAGGTCCGAGGTGGCGAACGAGTGGCGGTCCCGGGCGTAGGCCAGGGCGGTGATCCCGTCCACGTGGTGCTCGCCGGCCGACAGTTGCAGCCCGCTGTAGCTGTCGTCGACCGGCTGCGGCAGGCAGAGGTTGACCCCGCCCAGCGAATCGATGATCTTCACGAAGCCCAGGAAGTTGACCTCGACGTAGTGGTTGATGGTCAGCCCGGTGGCCTGCTCGACCGTCTGCACCATGAGCTTGGGGCCGCCCAGGCCGTAAGCCGCGTTGATCTTGCTCATGCCGTGGCCGGGGATGCTGACCCAGGAGTCGCGGGGGATGCTGACCACCGTCACCTGGCTACGGTCGGCCGACACGTGCAGCAGCATCAGCGTGTCCGAGTTCGTGCTCACGTCGTTCCCGACGTGCAGCATGACCTCCTGGTGATGGGTGAGCCCGGTGCGCTGGTCGACCCCGGCGACCAGGATGTTGAGCGGACCGCCGGTGGCGGAGTCGGCCGTGCCCGCGTTGACCCGCTTGATGGTGTCGTTGACCCACCCGGTCAGCCCCCAGGCGCCCCCCGCGACCACGAGCACCAGCACCGACAGGGTGCCGCAGATGAGCAGGGCCAGGCGGCGGTGCCGGGCCGACCGGCTGCTGGCCACCCGGGCCGAGAACCGGCCCTGGGCTTCCGAATGCAGCGACTCGCGCGTGGGCGGACGGCGGAGCGTACTGCCCCGCGCGTTGTCCTGCCCATCGCTCACTGGTGCCCCCACCCCCGGTAACCGCCGGCGATTCAGGCTATCGCCGCTGCTCACCGGAGCCCGGTAGCAGCGCCGGCGCCCGGCCGGGTCTTTGCCGGGCTGGCCTTTCGGGCTGGCCTACCGGCTTGGTCTCGGGTATAGTTACTGGTGAGTAGCTTGACGGCCGATAAAGCTTTGAGGGTTTGGGATGAGCCACTACAAGAGCAACCTCCGCGACATCGAGTTCAACCTCTTCGAGGTGCTGCGTCGCCAGGACGTGATGGGGGCCGAGCCGTACGAGGAGTTCGACGAGGAGACGGCCCGCGGCATCCTCGACGAGGTGAACCGGCTGGCCGTCGGCCCGCTGGCCGAGTCCTTCACCGACGCGGACCGCAACCCGCCGGTGTTCGACCCGGCCGACGGCTCGGTCACGCTCCCGGAGTCGTTCCGGCGCTCGTTCCAGGCCTACATGGACGCCGAGTGGTACCGGCTCGACCTGCCCGCCGAGATCGGCGGTTCGCACGCGCCGCGCTCGCTGTACTGGGCCGTGGCCGAGCTCATCCTCGGGTCGAACCCGGCCGTGTGGTTCTACTCCAGCGGCCCGGCCTTCGCCCACCTGCTGTGGAACATCGGCACCCCGGAGCAGAAGTGGTTCGCCGAGCAGGCCATCGAGCGCAAGTGGGGCTCGACCATGGTGCTGACCGAGCCGGACGCCGGCTCCGACGTCGGCGCGGGCCGGACCAAGGCGACCGAGCAGCCCGACGGCACCTGGCACATCGAGGGCGTCAAGCGCTTCATCACCAGCGGCGAACAGGACATGACCGAGAACATCTTCCACCTGGTGCTGGCCCGGCCCGAGGGCGCGGGCCCCGGCACCAAGGGGCTGTCCATGTTCCTGGTGCCCAAGTTCCTGGTCAACCCGGACGGCTCGCTCGGTGAGCGCAACGGCGTCCGGGTCACCAACGTCGAGCACAAGATGGGCCTGAAGGCCTCGACCACCTGCGAGATGACGTTCGGCGGCGAGACTCCTGCGGTCGGCACCCTGGTCGGCGGGGTGCACGACGGTATCCGGCAGATGTTCCAGATCATCGAGCACGCCCGCATGGTCATCGGGGTCAAGGCCATCGGCACCCTGTCCACCGGCTACCTGAACGCCCTGGAGTACGCCAAGAACCGCGTCCAGGGCGCCGACCTGACCCAGATGCTGGACAAGACCGCGCCCCGGGTGACCATCACCCACCACCCCGACGTGCGCCGCATGCTGATGCTGCAGAAGTCCTACGCCGAAGGCATGCGGGCCCTGGTCCTCTACAACGCGACGATCCAGGACACCATCCAGCAGGCCGTCGCCGAAGGCCGGGACGACAAGGCCAGCGTGGCCCTGAACGACCTGCTGCTGCCGGTGGTCAAGGGCCTCGGCTCGGAGCGCGCCTCCGAGATGCTGTCGTTGTCCCTGCAGACCCTGGGCGGCTCCGGCTACCTGCAGGACTACCCGATGGAGCAGTACATCCGGGACGCCAAGATCGACAGCCTCTACGAAGGCACCACCGGCATCCAGGGCCAGGACCTCTACTTCCGGAAGATCGTCCGTGACGGTGGTCTGGCCCTCAGCGCGGTGCTGACCGAGATCCGTCAGTTTGCGGCCAAGGATGGCGGCAACGGCAGGCTGAAGTCGGAGCGCGCCGCGCTGGCCGCCGGCGCCGACGACGTCGAGGCCATGGTGGCGGCCATGAACGGCTTCCTGGGCCAGATGGGCGAGCAGACCGAGGCCATCTACCGCGTGGGCCTGAACACGACGCGGCTGCTGCTGGTGCTGGGTGACCTGCTCGTCGGCTGGCTCCTGGCCCGCCAGGCCGAGGTGGCCCTGGAGCGCCTGGACGAGATGGAGCTCGCGGGGGGCAAGGACCGCGACTTCTACACGGGGAAGGTGGCTGCGGCCCGCTTCTTCGCCGCTTTCGTCCTGCCCCGCCTGAACGCCGACCGCCGCATCACCGAGGACACCACCCTCGACCTCATGGACCTCCCCGAAGAGGCCTTCTAACTCGCCCTCAATGGAGCGCCGGCCGCCAGGGCCCCGGCTCTCAGAACTCGAATTGCACGGCCGCCCGGGTGGCGATGATGGGCTTGATGTGCTCGGCGATGATGGCCTGGTGGGTGTGGTCGTCGCGGTAGGCGAGGTAGCCGTCGAGGTCGTCGAAGTCACCGCTGGCGGCGAATTCCCAGTTGCCGTCGTTGACGCCGATGTCCGGGCCCAGGGCGTAGGCGCGGATGGACGGGATGACGCCGGGGAGGCGGGACAGCTCATCGAGGACCCGCTTCTTCTGAACGTCGGTGGCCTCGGGCTTCCAGGTGAACATGACCATGTGCCGGATCAACGGTGCCTCCCGGAGCCCTAGAGCCCCATGTCGTCGAGTTCTCTGTGCAGGGCGGCCCGCGAGCTGTCCCTGCTCACGGGCGCAGTGACCTTGGGCGGGGCCGCCGTCACCGGCCGCGGCGAGGCGGGACGCCGCGAGCGCAGGATCCAGCCGGCCAGCACGCCACCGGCCAGCCCACCCGCGTGCCCGATCCAGCTGACCCCCGGCGTCCCGGGAATGGCGACGGTCAGAATGCTGAAGTACATCAGCCCGGCCAGGACCCCGACCACGATGTCGATCACGTTGCGGTCGAAGATCCCGCGCACCAGCACGTAACCGAAGTAGCCGAAGATCAGTCCGCTGGCCCCCACCGTCAGCACGGTGCTGGACTGGAAGAACCACACGGCCAGGCCGCTGGTGATGGCCACGATCAGGGTCACGGCGGCGAACCGCATGAGGCCCCGGTAGGCGGCCAGGAAGCCGAGGACCAGGAACGGGATCGAGTTGCCTTCCAGGTGCTGCCAGCTGAAGTGCAGCAGCGGGGCGGTGAAGATGTCGGCCAGGTGGCTCTCGTGGTGGGGCAGGATGCCGAACCGGTCGTCCAGGTGGTAGCTGTCGGCCCAGTTGATCACCTGGATCAGCCAGAGCAGGCCGAGGAAGCTGCCCACGAAGATCAGGGCCCGCAGCGCCTTGCCCGCGGAGAGGCCCGCCCGCCAAGCCGGCGGCCCGCTGTTGTCCAGGTCAGCACCGGTCAGCAGGCCGGCGGCTCGGCGGTCAGGCATCGGGCTCTCCACTCGTTCGCGCGGTCAGGCCCAGGCCAGCGCCCGGATCGGATCCTCCAGCATCTGGCCCACGTCGCGGAGCACGGCCGAACCGAGCTCCCCATCCACAATACGGTGGTCGAACGACAGGGAAAGCGTCGTGACCCGGCGCACGGCCAGCTGGCCGTCGACCACCCACGGTGCTTCCCTGATCCGGCCGAAGGCCAGGATGGCGGCCTCACCCGGGGTCAGGATCGGCGTGCCGGCGTCCACTCCGAACACGCCCACGTTGGTGATCGTGATCGTACCTCCGGTCAGGTCGGCCAGGGTGGCGCGGCCGTCGCGGGCGGTGGCGGTCAGCTCGGTGAACGCGCGGGCCAGGTCGGGCAGGGCCAGGGCCTGCGCGTCCTTGATGTTCGGTACCAGCAGGCCGCGCTCGGTGGCGGCGGCGAAGCCCAGGTTGACGTAGTGCTTGACCACGATCTCCTGGGCGTCAGCGTCCCAGCTGGAGTTGACCATCGGGTGCCGGCTGATCGCGGTCAGCAGGGCCCGGGCCACGAACAGCAGCGGTGAGACCCGGACGTCGGCGAACTCGGGCAGGGCCCGGACCCGGGTCACGGCGTCCACGGTCGCGGTGACGTCGACTTCGAGGAATTCGGTCACGTGCGGCGCGGTGAACGCGCTGCCCACCATGGCCTCGGCGGTGTGCTTGCGGACGCCACGGACCGGGACCCGTTCTTCGCGTGGTGTTTCATTTTTTATCGAAGGTTGGTTGGCCCGGTCCCGGGCCTGCTGGATGTCGTCGCGGGTGATGGAGCCCGCGGGCCCGGTCCCGCTGAGCTGGCTCAGGTCGATGCCGAGGTCGCGGGCCAGCTTGCGGACGGGAGGTTTGGCCAGCGCCCGGCCGCCGCCGGTATTTACCCTCACGGCCGTAGCCGATGGGCCTATTTTGACTGGCGTTGCGGTCGCGGGCGCTGGGGCTGTGGGGGTCCCTAGGGCCGACGTGGCCGTAGCCGTGGCCGTGGCCGCCGGGACCATCGGGGTGGTCTTGCGGGGCCGGCGCGTGGTCGGCCCCGTCTTGACACCGTAACCAACCAGGACGGCCGTTCGTGCCGGGGCCGGGGCCGGGGCCAGGGTCGCGGCTGGCGCTGAGGCCGCGGCCGGCTCGGCCGGAGCGGACGCGGCACCAGCCGGCGCGGCTCCGCCCGGCGCGGAACCGCCGCCCGCGGTGTCGACCGCGATGATCGGCGTGCCCACGTCCACGGTCTGGCCCTCGTCGACCAGCAACTGGGTGACCACGCCGTCGTAGGGGGACGGCAGCTCGACCACGGCCTTGGCCGTCTCGATCTCCACGATGGTCTGGCCGTCGGTCACGGTGTCGCCCGGCTTGACCCGCCAGGTGACGATGTCGGCCTCGGTGAGGCCCTCCCCGACGTCGGGGAGCCGGAACTGCTGTTCGGTCATGTGGCTCCCCTCTCAGTAACCGAAGACGCGGTCGACCGCGTCCAGGACCCGGTCCAGGTCCGGCAGGTAGTGGTCCTCGACCCGGGACGGCGGGTAGGGGGTGGAGAACCCGCCGACCCGCAGGACCGGGGCCTCCAGGGAGTAGAAGCACTCCTCGGTGATCCGGGCCGCGATCTCGGCGCCGAGGCCGGAGTAGACCGGGGCCTCGTGCACGATCACGCAGCGGCCGGTGCGGCGCACCGAGGCGGCGATGGCCGCCATGTCGACCGGGGACAGCGAGCGCAGGTCGATCACCTCGACGCTGCGCCCGTCCTGGCCGGCCGCGGTGGCGGCGTCGAGGGCGACCTTGACCATCGGGCCGTAGGCCAGCACGGTCACGTCGGTGCCCGCGGCCACCGTGCGCGCCACGTCCAGCGGCAGCGCCTGGTCCAGGCTGGCCGCGGTGTCGACCTCGGCCTTCTCCCAGTAGCGGCGCTTCGGCTCCAGGAAGATCACCGGGTCGTCGCTGCGGACCGCCTGCTGGATCATGGTGTAGGCGTCCGGGCCGTTGGAGCAGGCCACCACGCGCAGGCCCGCGGTGTGGGCGAACAGGGCTTCGGGGGACTCACTGTGGTGCTCGACCGCGCCGATGCCGCCGCCGAACGGGATGCGGATGACCACCGGCAGGCCCACGGCGCCCCGCGAGCGGTAGCGCATCTTGGCCAGCTGGCCCACGATCTGGTTGAAGGCCGGGAACACGAAGCCGTCGAACTGGATCTCGCACACCGGCCGGTAGCCCCGCAGGGCCAGGCCGATCGCGGTGCCGACGATGCCGGACTCGGCCAGCGGGGTGTCCACCACCCGGGACTCGCCGAAGTCCTTCTGCAGGCCGTCGGTGATCCGGAACACGCCGCCGAGCTTGCCGACGTCCTCGCCCATGATCATGACCTTGGGGTCGTCCTCCAGCGCCTTGCGGAGCCCTTCGTTCAGCGACCGGGCCATGGTCAGCGTGCTCATAGTTCCTCCCCGCCCCGGGCGAAGGCCTGGGCCACCTCGGCCTGAACCGGCTTGGCCTCGCCCTGCGGCGTGGGGTCCGGCTCCGGGCCGGGGGCGTCGGCGAACGAGTCCAGGTAGGCGGCGTAGGTGTCCCGCTCGGCGTCCAGGATCGGGTTGGACCCGGCGTAGACGTGCTCGAACGCCGACAGCGGGGACGGGTCGGGCATGGCCCGGCAGGCCTCGCGCAGCCAGGCGCCCAGCTTGACCGCTTCCTCGTCGATCTGCTCGATGAAGGCGGCGTCGGCCGCCCCGCTGCGCAGCAGGTAGGCCTTGACCCGCTCGATCGGGTCGCGCAGCTTCCAGGCCTCCAGTTCGGCCGCCATCCGGTACCGGGTCGGGTCGTCGGTGGTGGTGTGGGCGCCCATCCGGTAGGTGAAGGCCTCGATCAGGGTGGGGCCCTGGCCCTCGCGGGCCGCCTTGAGCGCGGACCGGGTCACGGCCAGGCAGGCCAGCACGTCGTTGCCGTCAACCCGGACGCCCGGGAAGCCGAAGCCGCGTGACCGCTGGTAGAGCGGGATCCGGCTCTGCCGCTCGGTCGGCTCGGAGATGGCCCACTGGTTGTTCTGGCAGAAGAACACCACCGGGGCGTTGTTGTCCGCGGACCAGATGAAGGCCTCGTTCACGTCGCCCTGGCTGGTGGCCCCGTCGCCGAAGTACGCGATCACGGCCTCACCGATTTCGCCGGCCGAGCCGTCAGCGACGGCCCCGTCCCGCTGGATGCCCATGGCGTAGCCGGTGGCGTGCAGGGTCTGACTGCCGATGACGATCGTGTACAGGTGGAAGTTGTGCTCGGCCGGGTCCCAGCCGCCGTGGCTGACCCCGCGGAACAGCTCCAGCAGCTTGATCGGGTCGAGCCCGCGGCACCAGGCCACGCCGTGCTCGCGGTAGCTCGGGAAGGCCATGTCCTGCGGGCTGAGGGCCCGGCCGGAGCCGACCTGGGCCGCTTCCTGCCCGAGCAGGGAGGCCCAGAGGCCCAGCTCACCCTGGCGCTGGAGGGCGATGGCTTCGGTGTCGATCCGGCGGACCAGGACCAGGTCGCGGTAGAGGCCCTGGATCTCTTCGGCGGAGAGGTCGAGCGGGTAGTCCGGGTTGTGGAGCCGCTCGCCTTCGGGGGTGAGGAGCTGGACCAGTTCCTCCGGGGCGCCTGCCGCCAGGGGCAGGCCGGCCGCGGCCGCAGGTGCCGAGGCCATGGGTTCGACGGACACGTGCACTCCTTGATCCTCAGGGCCGGCCTGGGATCGCCAGGTCCAGCCGGGCGGACCGGGGTCGCGGCGAACGGTGGGTCACATCGCGTACGCTGCGGCCCTGGCGCAGATGCATGTGAGCATATGTGCCCAGTCGGCCCCGGGAGGATACGTGGCTCGTGTGGTTATTGATGTCATGCTCAAGCCGGAAATCCACGATCCGCAGGGCGACGCCATCGCGGATTCGGCGCAGCGCCTCGGGTATTCCGATGTCCGCAGTGTCCGGCAGGGCAAGCGGTTCGAGGTCGAGATCGACGGCCCGGCCGACGACGACGCCCTGGAACGGGTGGCCAAGCTGGCCGCGGACCTGTTGGCCAACCCGGTCATCGAGGAGTTCTCGCTGCACGCCGGCTGACCGAAACTCGCAGTCCTGCCCAGGTAACAGACCGGTGTAACACTGGGATTTCACGGTTATGGCCGACGGGGGCGGGAAACCTTCGCATGGGGGCGATGCACCACCGGATGGTGGTGCCCCGATTCGCGGAAGCGGGTGCGTGCGCAGGTGACTCAGCCCAAGCCAGCCGGGGGCGTGGCAGGCGGGACGCCCCTGACCGCCAAATTCTGCCTGACCTTCCAGCGCGAGCCGCTGAGCGTGCCGGTGACCCGGCACGTGCTCGGCAGCATCCTGCACTCGGTCGGCGTCGACGACACCTGCGTGTCCGACCTGCTGCTGGCGTCCACCGAGGCCTGCTCGAATGTGCTCCGGCACGGCGGCCCGCGGGTCACCGGCTACGCCGTGGTCGTCACCATCGAGCCGGCCCGCTG
Organism: Streptosporangiaceae bacterium; assembly: GCA_036497405.1. Classification (GTDB taxonomy): domain Bacteria; phylum Actinomycetota; class Actinomycetes; order Streptosporangiales; family Streptosporangiaceae; genus Bog-532. The sequence goes on from DASXJM010000690.1 coordinate 10,220, forward strand.
CGAGGTTGAGATCGCCGGGGACACCAGCTTCGGCGGCACCGCCGCCCCCGAGCCCGGCCGTCGCGCCGTGGGCGCCGCCCGCCAGCCCGGCCCGACCCGGGGCCTCCGCCTCCCCGCCCGCAAGCTCGGCCTGCGCGGGGGACCGGCCCGTGGCCGCTCCGCCGACCGCCGCCGGGGTACCCGCGAGACCGACGTGGCCGCCCTGGCCGAGTCCGGCCGCGGCCTGGACATCATGCGCGCCTGCGTCGATGACGTCAGCCTGCGCACCCGCCCCGGCCGCGGCACCGTGGTCACCATGCGCAAGCAGATCGCCTGGGCCACCGACGCCCCCCTGATCCGCCTGCGCGCCGCCAGCTAAGACCCGGGCCCGGGCCCACGACAGCCAGACCGCGGCCAGCAGGTACCAGACCGCCCCGCCCGCCGAGTACTGGGCCAGCGCCGTCAGGCCCGCCGAGGTCGATCCGGTCCAGCTCACGAACCCCGCGCCGGCCAGCACCGAGCCCGCGCCACTGATGATCATGAGCCACTGTCCGCCCAGCACCCGCCGCCGGCGCGCCGCCGAGAAGATCATCAGCGCGCCGGTGACGATGGCCCAGACCCCGAAGACGGTGATCGCGCCGGCCAGGCTGGACCGGAGAGCGACCAGGATGGCCGGAGCCGCGGCCAGATCGGCGGCCAGGTTGAGCCGCTGCGGCCACCGGGTCACGACCGGACCCGACCGCAGGTCGGCGACCGTGGCGATGGCGTCCGAGACCGGGTAGACGACCAGCAGCGTCCCGCCCAGGAGACCGATCGCGGCCTGGTCGGTCCGGGCCGAGGCCAGCGTGTAGACCAGGGCCACCCAGGACAGCGAGAACCCGGTGCGGACCAGATAGACGTTGCGCAGCGACCGCGCCGGCCGGATGGCCACGCTCGCCCGGGCCACGGTCAGCCGCCCTGACTGATGGTGGCTGGTTCCCGGCCGTCTCCGGGGCCCGCCCCGGGCTCGCGGTCGGTGTCTTCCAGGGCCAGCCGGGGCAGGGCCCGTTCCAGCCAGCCGGGCAGGGCCCAGTTGGCCGGGCCGAGCAGATGCATCAGCGCGGGCACCAGCAGGCCGCGGATGATCAGGGCGTCGACCAGGACGGAGAACGCGAGCGCGAAGCCGAACTCCTGCAGGACCCGGTGCCCGCCGAGCAGGAACGACCCGAAGACCAGGATCATGATGCTGGCCGCGCCGGCGATGATCCGGCCGCTGCTGGCCAGGCCCACGGTGATGGCCTGATGGTTGCGCCGGGCCCCCCGGCCGTTCAGCCCGGTCAGGTGGTCGCTGGGGGCGTGGTGCAGCTGGTGCCATTCCTCCTGGATCCGGCTGACCAGGTACACCAGGTAGTCCATGGACAGCCCGAACAGCACGGAGAACATGATCACCGGTACGAACGAGTCGACCGGGCCGGTCCCGGACAGGCCGAGCACCCTGGTGCCCCAGCCCCAGTGGAAGACCGCGTTCAGCGCGCCCAGCGCGGCCCCGACCGACAGCAGGTTCATGACCGAGGCCACCAGCGGGATCAGCAGGCTGCGGAACACCACCAGCAGCAGGATGAACGCGAGGACCACGACCACGGCGATGAACACCGGGAGCTTGTCCGTCAGCACGTGGGCGAAGTCGATGTTGGCCGCCGTCACCCCGCCGACGTGCACGGCCAGGCTGGTGCCGTGGGTGGCGTGGGGGATGATGTCGTCCCGGAGCTGGTTGACCAGGTCGACGGTCGGCCCGGCCTGCGGGCCGGTCGAGGGGTAGACGGTGGCCAGTTCGACGTTCCCGTTGGGGGAGGTCAGCGGCGGCGTCACCGCGGTCACCCCGGGGGTGTGGGCCACCGTGGCCAGCAGCTGCCGGAAGGCGGCGGCCCCGGCGGGCGAGCCGGTCCGGGCGGCCAGCTCGAGCGGGCCGTTGAAGCCGGGCCCGAATCCCTGGGCCAGCGCGGTGTAGGACTGGTGGGTGGTCCAGCTGGCCGGGTCGCTGCTGGAGTCGGAGGTGCCCAGGCTCAGGCTGAAGATCGGCAGCGCCAGCGCGACCACCGCGGCCAGGGCCCCCAGCGCCACGACGACCCGGTGCGCCTCCACGAAGCGGGCCCAGCGGAGCCAGAAACCGGCCGGCGCCGCGCTGACCGGCCCGCGGGCGGCCAGGGCCCGGCGTTCCCGCCGGGACAGCACCCGCGGGCCGAGGAAGCCCAGCATGGCCGGCAGCAGGGTCAGCGAGGTGGCCATGGTCAGGGCCACTCCCAGGGCGGCGGCGACCGCCGGGCCGTAGAGGAAGCTGACGCCCAGGGCGAACAGGCCGAGCAGGGCGATGCAGACCGTGCTGCCGGCCAGCAGGACGGTCCGGCCCGAGGTCCGCACGGCCAGGGCCACCGCGTCCTGATAGGAGGCGCCGCTCTTGACCGCGCCGCGGTAACGCCCGATGACGAACAACCCGTAGTCCACCCCCACGCCCAAGCCGATCAGCACGGCGAGCTGGGTGGACACGCTGGAAATGGTGAAGACGTTGCTGAGCAGGCCGATCACGGACACGCCGATGCCCAGGGCCAGCAGCGTGGTCAGCAGCGGCAGCAGCGCGGCCAGGATGGCCCCGCCGAAGACGATGAGCAGGATGGCCAGCGCGGCGGCGATCCCGACCCCGAGCGACCGTCCCAGGCCGGCCCGTTCGGAGTTGGTGATGGCCGGGCCGCCGAGCGAGACGTGGACGTCGGGCCCGTCGGCGGTCTCGGCCGCCCTGATCAGTTTCCTGGCGTCGCCCGCGGTGATCAGGGTGGCTGGCCGGTTCCAGGTCACGCGGGCGAACGCCACCGTCCCCGACCGGCTGATCTGGGCGGCCCCGCCCGGTCCGTACGGGCCCGCCACGCTTTCCACCCCCGGTACGGCGGCCGCCCGGACCAGCGCGGCCGACACCGCGGCCCGGACCGGGGCCGAGCGGACGGTGGCTCCGGCCTGGGTCTGGAACACGATCTGGTCGCCCTCCCCGGCGGCGGCGGGGAAGTTGGTGGTGAGCAGGGTCGACGCGGCGGCGGAGTCGGTGTCGGACAGGCTGAGCACGGTGTTGAAGCTGTTCCCGGCCGACTTGGCGATCCCGGCCAGGGCGACCAGGGCCAGCAGCCAGATGGCCAGCACCCTCCAGCGATGCTCGAAACACCAGCGAGCCAGACGGGCCATGTCGATACCTCCACGCTCGGTGCGGGAGCATGTCTCCCGCTCAGCGCCCTCATCGTGGTTCGCGGGCAGGCCCGGCGTCGTGAGCCTGCAGGCTCGATTTGCGGTCGCCCGGCGGGGGTAACGACCAGGCCCGCGGCCGGGCGATTAGGCCTGTGGGGGTACTGGGAAAATCGGCCTCTGGGCGTATGACCGCTGGCGCCTGCTTCGGTACCGTCAGGGCATGTACGACCTCGCCGTGGACCCCGAGCCGGACCGGCCGCTGATCCGCCGCCTGGCCGGGCACCGTTTCACCGGATCCGAGCTGGTCGCCATCGACGTGGTCCTGGTGGCACTGGCGGTCGCAGGCGCCGAATTCCTGGTGACCCGCCGCGTGCCCCGGGTGGCCGGACCCGGCTGGGACGCTGCCAGCTGGGTGGCCTACCTGGTGGCCGCCGTGGCCACGATGTTCCGGCGGCGGGCGCCCGGGCCGGCCCTGGCCGTCGTCGTCCCCATCGCGCTGGCCGCCCTGGTCCTGCGGTCCGGCGGCCCGATCATCCTCCTGGTCGGGCTGACCCTCTATTCGCTGGTGGTCACGGCGGCCCGTCCGCTGGCCACGGCGGTGACCGGCGTGATCGCCTGCTCGGTACTGGCCGCCAGCCTGGCCGAGGGTGGCGCACAGGTCCCGATGGCCGCCGTCGGCGGGGTGGCCCTGGTTCTGCTCGGCTGGCTGGCCGGGGAGAACACCCGGGCGGGCCGGGTCTACGCGAGTCAGCGGGCGCAGCGGGCCGCGGAGCAGGCCGAGCTGGCCGCGGCCGACCAGGCCCAGCAGGTCCGGCAGGCGCTGGCGGACGAGCGGGCGCAGATCGCCCGGGATCTGCACGACATCGTGGCCCACGCCATGAGCGTCATCGCGGTGCGCTCGGGCGTGGCCCGCATGGTGCTGGACTCCGACCCGGCCCAGGCCCGGGAGGCCCTGTCCATCATCGAGATCACCACCCGCCGGTCCCTGCACGAGCTGCGGTTGCTGGTCGGCGTGCTGCGCGATCCGGGGGACGGACCCGCCGAGCTGAGCCCGGTGCCCGGCCTGGCCGACCTGGACCGGCTGGTCGCCGACACCGCCGAGGCCGGCGTGATCGCTGAAGTGGATGTCGACGGGGAGGCCTGGCCGCTGCCCCCGGCCGCCGACCTGTCCGCCTACCGCATCGTGCAGGAGGCCCTGACCAACGTCGTCCGGCACGCCGGCCCGACCCGGGCCCGGGTCGGGATCAGCTACCAGCCCGCCGAGGTCGGCATCGAGGTCACCGACGACGGCCCGCGCGGGCCGCGACCGCGGCCGATCGCCCGCGTGGGCGGTGGGCACGGTCTGATCGGGATGCGCGAGCGAGCCGCCCTGTTCGGCGGGGAACTGGACGCCGGGCCGCACGCGGGCGGCTTCCGGATCCGGGCCACCCTCCCCCTCGCGGGCCTCGACAGCACGGGTGCGTCCGCGCTGGACGGTGCCGGGTGACGATCAAGGTGGTGATCGCCGATGACCAGGCCCTGGTCCGCGGCGGCTTCGTGGTCATGGTCGGGGCGGCCCCCGACATGGAGGTGCTGGGCGAGGCCGGAGATGGTGCCCAGGCGGTGGAACTGGTCCGCCGGCACCGCCCCGACGTGGTGCTCATGGACGTGCGGATGCCGGTCCTGGACGGCATCGAGGCCACCCGGGCCATCACCACCGATCCGGCCACGGCCGACGCGCACGTCCTCATCCTCACCACCTTCGACCTCGACGATTACGTCTACCGGGCGCTGCGGGCGGGAGCGAGCGGGTTCCTGCTCAAGGACACCGTCCCCGAGGAACTGCTGGCCGCCATCCGCACCCTGGCCGCGGGCGACGCGCTGCTGGCGCCGAGCGTGACCCGCCGGCTGATCCGCGAGTTCGCCGCCCGGCCCGAGCCTGAAGATCGTCCCTCGCCCCAGCTGCTCGAGGTGCTGTCGGCCCGGGAGCGGGAGGTGCTGGCCGAGGTGGCCGGCGGCTGGTCCAACACCGAGATCGGCGAGCGCCTGCACATCTCGGCGGCCACGGCCAAGACGCACGTCAGCCGGCTGCTGATGAAGCTGGACGCGCACGACCGGGCCCAGCTGGTGATGATCGCCTACGAGACCAGGCTGGTCACCCCGGCCTGATCGCCGGTCCAGGTACTGACAGCCGGTAATCTCGGGGCGTGCCCCTCAACTCCTTTTGTGACGGTGCGTCATGACCGCCCGGGCCGTCGTCGGTGTGATCACGTTCCCGGGCTCCCTGGACGAGGACGAGGCCGGCCGGGCCGTGCGCCGGGCGGGCGGTGAGCCGGTCGCGCTCTGGCACGACGAGCGCGACCTGCACGGGGTGGACGCGGTGATCCTGCCCGGCGGCTTCTCCTACGGCGACTACCTGCGCTGCGGGGCCATCGCCCGCTTCTCCCCGGTCATGGCCGAGCTGGCCACCGCGGCCCGGGCCGGGCTGCCGGTGCTCGGCATATGCAACGGGTTCCAGATCCTGTGCGAGGCCCACCTGCTGCCGGGCGCGCTGACCCGCAACGCCGGGCTGCACTTCGTCAGCCGGGATCTGCGGCTGCGGGTGGAGAGCACCCGCACCGCCTGGACCCGGGCCTACCGCGACGGCCAGGAGATCACCATCCCGCTCAAGAGTGGTGAGGGCGCTTACGCCGCCGACGACAGCACGCTGGCCGCGCTGGAGGCGGGCGGCCAGGTGGTGGTCCGCTACCTGGCCAACCCCAACGGCTCGGTCAGCGACATCGCCGGGGTCAGCAACGAGGCCGGCACCGTGGTCGGGCTGATGCCGCACCCGGAGTACGCGACCGACGGGCTGACCGGCCCCGGTACCGACGGGCTGGGCTTTTTCGCCTCGGCTGTCTCGGCCCTGACGGAGGTGGCCCGATGAGCGCGCCGGAGACCACGGCCCCGGCCCCCGGCCAGGACGCAGTACCTCAAGACACCGTGGACCGGGCGGCGAGCTCCCCGGACCAGCCGCAGCCGTTCGCCGAGCTGGGCCTGACCGAGCCCGAGTACCAGCGCGTCCGCGACCTGCTCGGCCGCCGGCCCACCGACGCCGAGCTGGCCCTGTACTCGGTGATGTGGAGCGAGCACTGCTCCTACAAGTCGTCCAAGGTGCACCTGCGCCAGTTCGGCGAGAAGGCACCCCGCAGCGAGGCCATGCTGGCCGGGATCGGGGCCAACGCCGGGGTGGTCGACATCGGCCACGGCTGGGCGGTCACGTTCAAGATCGAGTCGCACAACCACCCGTCCTACGTGGAGCCCCACCAGGGCGCGGCCACCGGGGTCGGCGGCATCGTCCGCGACATCCTGGCCATGGGGGCCCGGCCGGTGGCGGTCATGGACGCGCTGCGGTTCGGACCGGCCGACGCCCCCGACACCCGCCGGGTGCTGCCCGGCGTGGTCAGCGGCATCTCCTTCTACGGCAACTGCCTGGGCCTGCCCAACATCGGCGGCGAGCTGGCCTTCGACCCCTGCTACGCGGGCAACCCGCTGGTCAACGCGCTGTGCGTCGGTGTCATGCGGCACGGGGACCTCAAGGAGGCCATCGCCGAGGGACCCGGCAACCAGGTCATCCTGCTCGGTTCGCGCACCGGCCCGGACGGCATCGGCGGGGCCTCGGTGCTGGCCAGTGCCACCTTCGGGGAAGGGGCCGCGGCCAAGCGGCCCAGCGTCCAGGTCGGTGACCCGTTCCTGGAGAAGCTGCTCATCGAGTGCTGCCTGGAGCTGTACCGCGAG
>DASXJM010000691.1:0-3290 GCA_036497405.1 Streptosporangiaceae bacterium
CCGCCACCCCCGGCGCCCTGCCCCCCACCTCCCTGTGGCTCGAACACGCCACCTCCCTGGACCGGGCCGCCCTGCTCACCGAGCTGCTCGGCGAGTTCGAGCACTGGTACCAGGCCTGGCGCCGGGCCGACCCGCCCGGCGACCCGGAGACCAGCGGCCTGCGCCGGGCCTACCTGGACCTGTCGGCCACGATCGGCCGGGACGTCCGGGTCGAGCGCCCCGGCGGCCGGGTGACCGTCGGCCGGGCCGTCGGCCTCGACCCCGACGGCCAGCTGATCATCGAGAGCCCCGAAAGCCCCCAGGGCCTCGACAACCCCCGCAGCCCCAACGCCCGTGAAGCCGTCAGCGCCGGTGATGTCCGGCATCTACGCTGATGCCCATGGCTCTCGACGCGTGGCCGTCCGGCCAGGAACCCGGGCCGGACAGTACCCCGGAACGCAGCGTCCTCGTCCTCCACCCGCACTGGAAGGTGCTGGTGGGCCCGGTGTTCCTCAGTGTGCTGGTGCTGGCGGCGGCGATCACGGTGGCGGTGGTCATCCCGTCGGGTCCCGACGCGGGCACCGAACGCCTGGTCGACCTGGCCCTGGCCGTGCTGCTGCTCTTGATCGTGCTGGTCCGGCCGTTGCTGGTCTGGAAGACCACCTACTACGAGCTGACCTCCGGCCGGCTGCGGGTGCGGGAGGGCATCGTGGCCCGGCGCGGCCGGGACATACCGCTGACCCGGATCAGCGACGTGTCGTTCAGCCGCAGCCTGCTCGACCGGCTGGTCGGGGCGGGTCGGCTGGTGGTCGAGTCACCCGGTGAGCACGGCCAGATCGTGCTGACCGACATCCCCCAGGTCGAGCGGGTCCAGGCCATCCTGTTCGACCTGGTCGAGCAGGAGCAGCACGGGGCGGGCCCCGAGGACCGCCCGGACGACGGCTACTAGGGTCGGATCATGCGTCTCACCAAGCTCGAACACGCCTGCGTCCGGCTGGAGAAGAACGGCACCAGCGTCATCGTCGACCCCGGGAACTGGACCGGCCCGGAGGCGCTGGACGGCGCCGCCGCCGTGCTGGTCACCCACGAGCACTTCGACCACCTGAACGTGGACGTGATCCGAGCCGCCCTGGCCGCCAACCACGAGCTGACCCTGTGGTCCAACGAGCCGGTGACCGGGCAGTTCGCCGAGTTCGGGGACCGGGTCCACACCGTGCGGCACGGCGACGCCGTGGACGTGGCCGGCTTCAGTGTGCACGTCTACGGACACGACCACGAGCTGCTGCACCGGGACATCCCGATCATCCCCAACACCGGATTCCTGGTCGACGACCTCGTGTTCCACCCCGGCGACTCCTACACCGTGCCGGAGGCGCCCGTGGACACGCTGCTGCTGCCGGTCAGCGGGCCCTGGCTCAAGGCCGGCGAGATGATCGACTATGCCCGCATGGTCGCGCCCCGGCGCGGCCTGGCCATCCACGACGCCCTGCTCAACGACATCGGGATCGGCATGCTGGGCAACTGGTTCGGGCTGGCCGGCAAGCCCCACGGGGGCACGTTCGAGCGGCTGGACGTGGGCGGCACCGCCGACCTGTAGCCCGCCGGGCCCGCCCGGCCACCCACCTGACCCGCCCGGGTCCGCCGACGCTCTACGATCAGGTCATGACCAGCGTTCTGCTCGCCGAGGACGATGAGTCCATTTCGGAGCCCCTGTCCCGCGCGCTCCGCCGCGAGGGCTACCACGTGGACGTCACCGCCGACGGCCCGTCCACCCTCGAACGTGCCCTCGGTGACGGCATCGACCTGATCGTGCTCGACATCGGCCTGCCCGTGCTGGACGGGCTCGAGGTCTGCCGCCGGGTCCGAGCCGAGGGCCACGGGGTCCCGGTGCTGATCCTGACCGCCCGCGCCGACGAAGTCGACACCGTGGTCGGCCTGGACGCCGGGGCCGACGACTACGTGACCAAACCGTTCCGGCTGGCCGAACTGCTGGCCCGGGTGCGGGCCCTGCTCCGCCGCGGCACCGCGGACAACGCTGTCGTCATGGGGGTCCGCATCGACCCCGAGGCCCGCCGGGCCTGGCACCGGGACGCCGAGCTGGAGCTCACCACCAAAGAGTTCGACCTGCTGTGGATCTTGTTCCGGGACGCCGGCAAGGTGATCACCCGTGAGCAGATCATGCGCGAGGTCTGGGACGCCAAGTGGTGGACCTCGACCAAGACACTCGACATGCACATCTCCTGGCTCCGCCGCAAGCTCGGCGACGACGCGCACAGCCCTCGCTACATCACCACCGTGCGCGGGGTCGGATTCCGCTTCGAACGCGGCGACTGAGGCATGCGGCGCCGGCTACTGCTGACCATGGTCGGGCTGACCGTGGCGGCCGTGCTGGTGGTCGGCGTGCCCACGATCGTCGTCGGCGACTCCGACACCCAGGCCCTGGTCCTGGGGCTGGGCGCGGCGGTGATCGTGGTCTCGGTGGCGGCCGCCCTGATCCTGTCGCACCGGCTGTCCCGGCCGCTGGGGGAGCTGGCCGAGGCGGCCGACCGGTTGCGGTCCGGAGACCCCCGGCCCATCGGCCGCCGCTACGGTGTGGCCGAGCTGGACCAGGTGGCCGACGGCCTGGACAGTGCGGGCCGCCGGGTCACCAGCCTGCTCACCGCCGAACGCGAGCTGGCTGTGGACGCCTCCCACCAGCTGCGCACCCCGCTGACCGCGCTGTCCATGCGGCTGGAAGAGGTCATCGCGGCCGCCGACGACCCGGACGCCGTGCGCGAGGAGGGCGGGGCCGCCCTGGCCCAGGCCGAACGCCTGGCCGACGTGGTCAGCCAGCTGCTCGACCCGTCCCGCCGGGCCACGGCCGGGGACGCCTCACTGACCGACCTGGACGCGATCATCGACCAGCAGGTGGTGGAGTGGGAGCCCGCGTTCCGCCGGGCCGGCCGCAAGCTGGTCGTCACCGGTCAGCGCGGGCTGCGGGCCCACGTCACCCCGGGCGGCGTGGCCCAGGTGGTGGCCACCCTGGTCGACAACGCGCTCATGCACGGCGCGGGCCCGGTCGAGATCCGGACCTCCCAGAACACCAAGTCAGCCGTCATCGAGGTCGAAGACCAGGGCAAGGGCGTCCCCCCCGAGCTGGTCTCCCGCATCTTCGAACGCAGCGTCAGCACCCGCCCGGAAGGCACCGGCCTCGGCCTGTCCCTGGCCCGCACCATGGCCGCCGCCGACGGCGGCCGCGTCGTCCTGGTCCGCCAGCGCCCCCCGGTCTTCGCGGTCTTCCTGCCCCGCAACCCCCCGGTGTCCCGCCGCCC
>DASXJM010000692.1:0-8571 GCA_036497405.1 Streptosporangiaceae bacterium
CCGGGACGCCCGGCCCACCAACCTTCGGTAAATGCCGACCCTCCCGTCGCTGGCTACCCGCCGGTGGACCGCCAGTCCCGGCCCACCGGCCAAGCCCCGCGGCCCGGCCATGCTCCGGCCCCCGCCTGGGACCCGGTATCCACGCCACCCCCCGCCCCCGCGAACGGCCGCCTGCCCGCGCCCGGCCCCAACGACCGTCCCCCAGCCCCCGGCGGCCACCGCGTGCCACCTGGTGGTCCGCCGACCGGTGCGACCTCGGTCCCGCCCAGTAACCCGGCCTTCGGGGCGAACCGCATGCCTCCCGGTCAGCCGACGGGCGCCAGCCGCGTCCCGCCCACCAACCCGCCGGCCGGCGCCAACAGTGTGCCCCCGGGCCCTTCGAGCCGGACGCCGAATGAGCCGCCCAGCTGGCCCCAGCCGGAGGCGTCCGTCCCGGCCACCCCGCGGTTCATCCCGAACCCGGACTACGACCCGGACGCGCCCACGCCGCCCCGTTCCGCCCCCCGCCGGCCCGCCGCTCCGCCGCGCCCGCCTGCCGCCCCCGCGCGCCCGCCCGCCGCCCCAGCGCGTCCGCCCGCCGCACAAACCCCACCGGCACCGCAACCCTCGCCGGCACCACCACCCCCGGCCGTCGCCTCACGCCCACCGGCCTCACCAGTCACGGCCACCCCGCCCCCAGCTCCCGCCCCTCAGCACCCTCCGGCAGCTCAGGACCCTTCGGTCCCTCAGCGCCCAGCGGCCCCATACAACCCGGCCGCCGCCCAGCGCCCGGCTGCCCCACCCGACCGGGCCGCCCCTCCCGCGAACTCGGTCCCGCTCGCCCCACCGACCTTCGCCGCCGCTCCGCCCGCAGCATCCCCGCCGCGCCCAGCCACCGGCCCGTACCCGGCCGCACCGCCGCCCCCGGCCCCCGGCCCTCAGCCCGGCCCGGCGCAGTATCCGCCCAACGGCACCGGCCCCTACGCCCCACCCGCCGCAGGCCCCGCCAACGGCACCGGCTCGTACCCGACGGCGCGCCCCGGCACCGGCCCGTACCCCGCCGCCGCGCCCCAGCCACCTCGTGGACCGCAGCCAACTCGCGCCCCCCAGGCCACCTCAGGCCCGTACGCCACTCAAAATCCGCCCGCCGCCGCACCATCACCGGCACCCCGAGCGCCCGCGGCCGCCACGGCCGGCAGGGGCTCGGTGCTGGCTCAGGTCCCGTACCTGATCGTCCTGGTCGGCACGGTGGCCGGTGTGGTGTGGGCCTGGCGGGGCGCGCACGCGGTGAGCAACGGGGCCGGGGTCGTCGGCGGTGCGCTGCTGGCCGGCGCAGTCGCTCGGCTGCTGCTGCCGCAGAGCGCGGTCGGGCTGCTGGCCAACCGGCGCCGGTTCGCGGACGTGCTGGCCCTCGGCCTGCTCGGCGCCGGGCTGCTCATCCTGGCCCTGGTCCTGCCGCCCACCTGAGGCCACCGGCCCCGGCCGCACTGAAGACCACGGGCCACCGCCGCCCAAGACCACGGCCGCCACGGCCACACCAGGAGGCGAGAGACATGGCCCGCAACGGGAAAGTGGCCGTGGTGGGAGCCGGTTTCTACGGTTCGACCACGGCGCAGCGGCTGGCCGAGTACGACATTTTCGATGAGGTCGTGCTGACCGACATCATCGAGGGCCGGCCCGAGGGGCTCGCGCTGGACATGAACCAGTCCCGCCCGATCGAACGCTTCGAGACGAAGGTCACCGGCCAGACCACGACCGCCGACGGCCGGGGCTACGCGGCGCTCGGCGGGGCGGACATCGTGATCATCACGGCCGGGTTGCCGCGCAAGCCGGGCATGAGCCGGATGGATCTGATCGAGACCAACGCCCGGATCGTCCGTGGCGTGACCGAGAACGTGGTCGAGCACGCACCCGACGCGGTCCTCATCGTGGTGTCCAATCCGCTGGACGAGATGACCGCGCTGGCCGCCAGGGCGTCGGGGTTCCCGGCCCACCGGGTGCTGGGGCAGGCCGGGATGCTGGACACGGCCCGGTTCACCAGCTTCGTGGCCGACCGGCTGGGGGTCCCGGTCGGCTCGGTGCGCACGCTGACGCTGGGTTCGCACGGCGACACCATGGTGCCGGTGCCGTCGGCCTGCACGGTGGATGGCCGGCCGCTCACCGAGGTGCTGCCCGCGGGCGACATCGAGGACCTGGTGACCCGGACCCGGAACGGCGGCGGTGAGGTGGTCGCGCTGCTGAAGACCGGGTCGGCCTATTACGCGCCGTCGGCCGCGGCCGCGCGGATGGCCCGGGCGGTGGCCGAAGACTCGGGGGCGGTGCTGCCGGTGTGCGCCTGGGTCGACGGCCCGTACGGCATCTCCGGCGTCTACCTGGGGGTCGAGGCCGAGATCGGCCGGACCGGGGTCCGCCGGGTGGTCGAACGCGACCTGACCGAGACCGAACTGGCCGGACTGCGCGCCGCCGCCGAGGCGGTCCGGGCCAAGCAGGCCGACGTGGCCAGCCTCTAACCCCGGGCCAGCCGGCGCAGCGCCAGCTCCGCGTACAACGCGGCCCCGTCGGCCAGGGCCGCGTCGTCGAACAGCGCCGCCGCCGAGTGGTTGGACGGCGCCGTGGCCGGGTCCTGGTCCGGCGGCACCGCCCCGACCGAGATGAACGCCCCCGGCACCTGCTGCAGCACGTAGGAGAAGTCCTCGGCCCCGGTCATCGGGTGCGTCTTGAGCACGGAGCGGGCCGCCCCGAACACGTCGGCCGCGACCGCGCGGGCGAATTCCGCTTCGGCCGGGTCATTGACGGTCACCGGATACTCGTCAACGTAGTGCGCGTCGGCCGTCACACCATGGGCATCCGCACAATCATTTATTATCCGAATGACGGTTTCCCGGAGCCGGTCCCGCGCCTCTGAGCTGTAGCTTCGCGCGGTTCCGAGGAAGGTCGCCTCGTCCGGGATCACGTTGTCGGTGGTGCCGGCGTGGAAGCTGCTGATCGTCACCACCACCGGGTCGAACACGTCGAACCGCCGGGTGACCATGGTCTGCAACGCGGTTACCATCGAGCACGCGGCGGTGATCGGGTCGGCCGACAGGTGCGGCTGGGACGCGTGGCCGCCGCGGCCACGCACGGTGACCCGGATGATGTCGGCCGCGGCCAGCATCGGCCCGGGCCGGGTGGCGAACACCCCGCAGGCCAGCTGGGTCGAGGACACGTGCAGGGCGTAGGCGGCCACCGGGCGCGGGCCCGCCGCGTCCAGCACGCCCTCGCCGATCATCAGGTCGGCCCCGCGGTGGCCCTCCTCGCCGGGCTGGAACATGAAGATGACGTCGCCGGGCAGCTCGGCCCGGCGGGCGCTGAGCAGCCGGGCCGCCCCGGCCAGCATGGCCGTGTGCTGGTCGTGGCCGCAGGCGTGCATGACTCCCTCGAACCGGGAGCTGTAGGGCAGCCCGGTCGCCTCGGTCACCGGCAGGGCGTCCATGTCCCCGCGCAGCAGCACCACCGGCCGCGCCGCCTCCGGGCCAGGTCCGGCCGGGCCGGCGCCGCCGCGCAGCACGGCCGTCACCGAGCTGAGCTTGCGGCCGGTGCTGACCTCCAGCGGCAGGCCGTCCAGCGCGGCCAGCACCTTGGCCTGGGTCAGCGGCAGGTCCAGCCCGATCTCGGGCTCCCGGTGGATGGCGTGCCGCAGCTCGGCCAGCTGGCCGGCCAGGGCGGCCGCGTCCTCCCGCAGGGTCATCGGCGGTGGCTCATCACTGCTGGTCCGGGACCTGGTAGTGCACGACCTTGGGGTCGCGTTCGAGCAGGTAGCGGTCGTCCTCGGGGTAGTACTTGGCCTGCTCGATGTCCTGGCCCGCGAACGCCTCGATGGCCGGCACCGAGTCCCAGAAGCTGAGCGTCACGATCTCTTCCCGGCCGTCGCCGTCCGGCCGGCGCAGCAGCCACGCGCCCTGGTTGCCCGGGGTCTGCTGGTAGCCCTCGATCCCGGTCTGCTGCACGTAGGCGGCGTACTCGTCGGCGTCTTCGGCCCGGACCACGCCGCGCCACACCCTCGCGATCATCCTCAGATCATGCGCTGGGCGGCGCCGGAAGGGAAGGCACCCAGGAATTCCGGTTCGGCCCAGCCCCGGTCGCTGAACGCGGCCCGGATGCGCGCCTGCACCTGGTCCAGGTCGGCCTCGGGCACCAGGGCCAGCGCGGAGCCGCCGAACCCGCCGCCGGTCATGCGGGCCCCCAGCGCGCCCGCCTCGACCGCGACCTCGACGGTGACGTCGGCCTCGGGCCAGGAGACCTGGAAGTCGTCGCGCAGGGAACCGTGGGACTGGGTGAGCAGGGCGCCGACCTCGCCGAGGGCGCGGAAGTCACCGCCGCCGGAGCCCCGGAGCAGCCCGCTCACCTGGCGGACGCGCAGGTTGTCGGTGACCACGTGCCGGGCCCGGCGGTGCAGCATCGGGTCGTCCAGCCCGCGCAGCTGGCTCACGTCGTGGATGGAACGCAGCGACGGGACCCCCAGCCGCCGCGCGGCCTCGGCGCACTGGGACTGCCGGCTGCCGTACTCGCCGTCGGCCAGTTCGTGCTTGGCCCGGGTGTCGACGACCAGGACCCGGACTCCGGCCCGGTCCGGCTTGAACGGGACCTGGCTGGACTCCAGCGACTGGCAGTCCAGCAGCAGGGCGTGCTGGGTCCGGCACAGCAGCGACGCCGACTGGTCCATGATCCCCGAGGGGACCCCGGCGAACTCGTTCTCGGCCCGGCGGGCGATGGCGGCCAGCTCGGGCCGGGGCACTCCCGGCCGGGCCGGGGCCGGGTCCGGGCCATGCGAAGCCCAGACGTCCAGGGAGTCCGGGGTGACCAGCTCGGTCAGGGCCAGGGCCACCGAGCATTCCAGGGCCGCCGACGACGACAGGCCGGCCCCGTCGGCCAGGCAGGAGTCAATGGCCAGGCTGGCTCCGGCCACCGGGTGGCCGGCCGCCAGCAGGGACCAGGCCACCCCGGCCGGGTACCGGGCCCAGCTGGGCAGCTCGGCGCGGATCTCGTCCAGGGCGGCCGGGGTCCCGTCCGGCGCGGGCCGCAGCCGGGCCAGCGGGATCTCCACGTTGGCGGCCGGGTCCCGGTGCGTGCGCAGGGCCAGCACGTCGTCGCGGCGGGGGGAGGCCGCGGCCACGATGCCCTGGCCGAGCGCGAACGGCAGCACGAAGCCGTCGTTGTAGTCGGTGTGCTCGCCGATGATGTTGACCCGCCCCGGGGCCAGCCACACCCCCTGCGGCCGGTGCCCGAAACAGGTCCGGAACCACCGGGCCCCCTGTTCGGCCACCGCGTGCCGGCCCGCGGCCGCGCCGCCCGGGCCGGAACTCATCGGGCGTCCGCCCCCGGGTCCGTCCCGGTGGCGGCCGGCTGGGCCCGGCCGCGGCTGAAGGTCCAGGCGTCGGTCACCATCGTCCGCAGGTCCCGGGAGGCGGTCCAGCCCAGCTCGGAGCGGATGCGCTCGGACGAGGCGACCAGCACGGCCGGGTCCCCGCCCCGGCGCGGGGCCACCTCGGCCGGGATGTCGGCCCCGGTCACCTCGCGGCACACGTCGAGGACCTGGCGGACCGAGAACCCGGTCCCGTTCCCCAGGTTGTAGATCCGGTGGTGGCCCGGCCGGCAGCCGTCCAGGGCCAGCAGGTGGGCCTCGGCCAGGTCGGTCACGTGGATGTAGTCGCGCAGGCAGGTCCCGTCCGGCGTCGGGTAGTCGTCGCCGAAGATCTTCACCGCCCCGTCCCTGGTGCCCGGGCCGGCCGGCCAGGCCAGCTTGAGGACATTCGGGATCAGATGAGTCTCGGGGGAGTGCCGCTCGCCGTACCACTGGCCGGTGCTGTCCTGGTGGGCCCCGGCCACGTTGAAGTAGCGCAGGCTCACCGCGCCGAACCCGTACATCCGGGCGTACTCGGCCAGCGCCGTGTCCACCGCCACCTTGGACGCGCCGTAGGGGCTGGTCGGCCGGGTGGGGTCGGTCTCCTCGATCGGCGTCCGCTCCGGCTCCCCGTAGGCGGCCGCGGTGGAGGAGAACACGATCCGGCCCACGCCGGTCTCGCGCATGGCCTCGAGCAGGGCCAGGCTGCCGCCCAGGTTGTGCGACCAGTACAGGCCGGGGTTGGCCACCGACTCGCCGACCAGCGATTTGGCCGCGAAGTGCAGCACCG
This sequence comes from Streptosporangiaceae bacterium, assembly GCA_036497405.1. GTDB lineage: Bacteria > Actinomycetota > Actinomycetes > Streptosporangiales > Streptosporangiaceae > Bog-532. The sequence continues at coordinate 6,150 of DASXJM010000692.1, forward strand.
CGTCGGTGCCTTCGGCCAGCACCCGGGCCGCGTCGTCGCGCAGCGTGCCGCGGACGAAGGTGGCCTTGGGCGGCACCGCGTCGGCGTGCCCGGTGGACAGGTCGTCCAGGACGGTCACGTCGTGCCCGGCCTGGATCAGGGCCGAGGCGACCACGCTGCCGATGTAGCCCGCGCCGCCCGTGACGAGCAGCCTCATCCTGCCTCCCGAGGTGTGTGCCAGAGCGGCCGAAACGTATGCCGGAGCCGGCTGAACCGCCGCAGCACGCCAACATACCCGTCACCGGCCCGGGCCGCCGGGCGCGTCCCCGGACCAATTGGCACCCGCTGTCCGTCAGCGCGCTTGCATCGCGCCAAGAAGGGAACCGAAACCGCAAAGGCGTTACTTCGCCCAGCATACGGACCGGTGCATTTAGACTGGCCGCACAAAACGCCTGGTGCTGTGGCGAGGCCCGCGGCTGTCAGGAGAACTCGGGGATCACAGTGGGCCAGCTCATCGGGGACATCGTCATCGTCCTCGTCATCGTGCTGATTGGCGGCTTCTTCGCCGCGTCCGAAATGGCACTGGTCTCACTGCGTGAGGGCCAGATCCGCAAGCTGTCCCAGCAGAGCAAGCGGGGCGAGAAGGCGGCCAAGCTGGCCCAGGACCCGAACCGGTTCCTGTCTTCGGTGCAGATCGGGGTCACCCTGGCCACCCTGGTCTCCGGTGTGTACGGGTCGGCCACCCTGGTCAGCTTCCTGGAACGCGGGCTGAAGAGCCTGGGTGCCACCGGCGGCTGGGCGTCGGCGGGGGCGTTCGTGGTGGTCACCGTGGGCATCACCTTCGTCACCCTGATCCTGGGCGAACTGGCCCCCAAGCGTCTCGCGCTGCAGCGGGTGGAGCCGGTGGCGCTGCTGGCCGCCCCGACCCTGGACCGGATCTCGGTGCTGGCCCGCCCGCTGGTCTGGCTGCTGTCGATCTCGACCGACCTGGTGGTCCGCATCCTGGGCGGCAACCCCAAGGCCAACCGTTCGGTGATGACCGAAGAGGAACTGCGGGACCTGGTGGCCAGCAACCAGGCCCTGAGCCTGGACGAGCGGCAGATCGTGAGCGAGGTGTTCGACGCGGGCAAGCGCCAGATCCGCGAGGTGCTGCTGCCCCGGACCGAGGTCGAGTTCGTGGCCGACGACCTGCCGATCAGCGAGGCCGCCGAACTGGCCGTGAGCGTGCCCTACTCGCGGCTGCCGGTCTACCAGGGCTCCTACGACAACGTGATCGGGTTCGTGCACGTCCGGGACCTGCTCGACCCGGCCCGGGCCAACCGGCCGCTCACCGTCGGCCAGGTCAGCCGGCACGTGAAGTTCCTGCCGATCAGCAAGACCGTGCTGACCGCGCTGTCGGAGATGCGCCGCGAGCGGGCCCACCTGGCCATCGTGATCGACGAGTACGGCGGCACGGCCGGCATCGTCACCCTGGAGGACCTGGTCGAGGAGCTGATCGGGGACATCCGCGACGAGTACGACGTCGACGACAACCAGGCCCGCCGCCTGCGCGGCGGCGACGTCGAGGTCGAAGGCCTGCTCAACCTGCACGAGTTCGCCGAGCTGACCGGCATCGACCTGCCCGAGGGCCCCTACGAGACCGCGGCCGGCTTCGTCCTGGCCGGGCTGGGCGAGGTGCCCCAGGTGGGCAACTCGGTCGAGGTCGACGGCCACCGGATCACGGTCACCGAGATGGACGGCCGCCGGATCGCCCGGCTGCGCCTCGCCCCCGCCGCCCGCCCCGAGACCCCCGACACCCCGCCCGGCCCCGCCACCCAAACCGGCTCCCCGGCCCCAGGGGCCCCCTCAGCCCCGCCTGGCCCGGCAACCACGGCTGTCCCTTCCGACACTCCTGCTACGGCCGCTACGCCGGTCCCACCGGTCCCGTCGGCCCCACTGGCCCCATCGACCTCATCGGCCCCGATCACCCCGGAGACCCCGATCATCCCGCCGGCCTCGACGCCCGAGGACGGGTCGAACGGGCAGTCCGCGCCGCCGCAGCGCAGCAGGTCAGGCGGCCGGGGCTGATGTCCTAGACTCGGCAGGTGCACCCGTCAGGCAGCTTCGACACCGTCCTCGTCGTCGATTACGGCGCCCAGTACGCCCAGCTCATCGCCCGCCGTGTCCGTGAGTGCCACGTGTACTCCGAGATCGTCCCGCACACCATGCCGGTGGCCGAGATGCTGGCCCGCAAGCCCAAGGCGATCATCTTGTCCGGCGGCCCCGCGTCGGTCTACGCGGACGGCGCCCCGCCCGGCCCCGGCGGCCTGTTCGACGCGGGCGTCCCGGTCTTCGGGATCTGCTACGGCTTCCAGCTCATGGTCCAGAACCTCGGCGGCACGGTCCGCCGGACCGGCGCGGCCGAATACGGCGCGACCACCCTGGACGCCGCCGCCGTGACCCC
>DASXJM010000693.1:0-2425 GCA_036497405.1 Streptosporangiaceae bacterium
TCCGCCCACCCCCGATCCACCGGAAAACCACCCACCGCATCCACCCCACCCGACACCACACCCCACAACCCCTCCAGCCCCGCCACCCCACCCGGGAACCGGCACCCCACCCCCACAATCACCAGCACATCCCCACCCGCACCCGCCACACTGTTGGGCGCGGGGGCCGCGGAGCGCCCCGGCTGGCTGGATTCGCTGCCGGCCAGCAGTTCGGAGCGGATGAAACCGGCGAGCGCATCGGGTGTCGGATAGTCGAACACCAGCGTGGCGGGCAGCCGGAGGCCGGTCACCATGCCCATCCGGTTGCGCAGTTCGACGGCGGTCAGGGAGTCGAAGCCGAGCTCGCGGAACGAGCGATTCACGTCGACGGCGTCCGGGCCGGCCATGCCCAGGACCTGAGCCGCTTCGGCCATCACGACGACTCGCACGGCCCGGTCCTGCTCGGCCGGCTTCAGCGGGGCGAGCCGGTCCGCGAACGAGACCCGCCCGTCGCCGAGGGCGGGCGTGAGGGCCGGGCGGACGGCGGTGGAGACGAGGGCGGACATCAGTGGCGGAAAGGTCCCGGCCCGGGCCAGGCGGGCCAGGTGCAGCGGGGCCGCCATGACCACCGGCTCCCCGGCGGCCAGGGCCGCATCCAGCAGAACCGTCCCGGCCTGGTCATCGATCAGCTCATAGCCCTCGCGCCGCATCCGGGCCCGGTCCGCGGCGGCCAGCCGCCCGGCCATCCCGCCCGCCGCCGCCCACGGCCCCCAAGCCACCGACACCCCCGGCAGACCCCGCCGGGCCCGCCAGGCCACCACCTGATCAGCGAAGATGTTCGCCGCCGCGTAATTTCCCTGCCCGGCACTGCCGGTCAGCCCCGCCACCGACGAAAACACCACGAACAGGCCTACCCTGGCCGCGGCCGCCGCCTCGTGCAGGTTCCAGGTCCCGGCCGCCTTCGGTCCCCACACCGAGGCCATCCGGCCCACGTCCAGCGACCCGGTCAGCCCGTCATCGGTCACCCCGGCCGCCTGCACCACCCCGGCCACCGGGCCGGCCGCCGCGAACACCGCCCCGACCCCGGCCCGGTCACTGACATCACAGGCCACCACCTCGGCGGTCACCCCGGCCCCGGCCAGCGCGGCCAGCTGAACCCCGATCCCACGCCCGGCCACCGCACCGCGCCGCCCGGCCAGCACCACCCGGCCAGCCCCCGCCCCGGCCAGCCACGAAGCCACCACTGGGCCCAGGCCACCCAGCCCCCCGAACACCAGCACACTCCCACCTTGCATCCCGGCCAGGGCCGACGGCATGGTGAGGACGACCTTGCCGATGTTGCGGGCCTGGCTCATGTACCGGAACGCGTCCGGCGCCCGGCGCACGTCCCAGCAGGTGACGGGCAGCGGCGCCAGCGTGCCGTCAGTGAACAGCTCACTCAGCGTAGCCAGCACCGCGGCGACCCGGTCCGGCCCGAGTTCGTTGACGTCGAACGCCTGATAGGTCAGCTCATGGGCGGCCTCGACCTCGGCGGCCGGCCGGATATCGCTCTTGCCCATCTCCAGGAAGCGGCCGCCCGCGTCGGTCAGCCGGAGTGAGGCGTCCACGAACTCACCGGCCAGCGAGTCCAGCACGACGTCGACGCCCCGGCCGCCGGTCGTCTCCCTGAACCGCTCTTCGAATTCCAGCGTCCGGGATGAAGCCAGATGAGCATCGTCCAGGCCGAGGGCCCGGAGCGCCGCCCACTTGCCGGGGCTCGCGGTCCCGAACACTTCCGCGCCCAGGTGACGCGCGAGCTGTACGGCGGCGATCCCCACCCCGCCCGCGGCCGCATGGATCAGGACCGATTCACCGGGCCGCACCCGAGCCAGGCTGGACAGAGCGTGGTAGGCGGTCAGGAAGACCACCGGCGCGGCGGCGGCCTCAGCGAAGGACCAGCCCGCCGGGACCGGGATCAGCAACCGGGCGTCGGTCACCGCGACCGGCCCGAACGCCCCGGAGAACAGGCCCATGACCGCGTCCCCGACGGCCGGCTGATCCACGCCCGGGCCGGTTTCCAGGACAACGCCGGCGCCTTCCAGCCCCAGTGGTTCCGGGTCTCCGGGGTACATCCCGAGGACGGTGAGGACATCACGGAAGTTGACCCCGGCCGCCCGGATGCCGACCCGGACTTCGCCGGCCAGCAGCGGCCGGTGCGCTTCGCCCGACTCCGACAGGCGCAGATGGTCCAGGGTTCCCTGCCCGGCGATATCGAGCCGCCACGAGGCCGCGGGGACCGGCAGGGCCACGGGAGGGCTGGGGGGCTGGCGGGTCAGGCGGGGCAGCAGGACCTGCCCGGCCCGGACCGCGAACTCCGGTTCACCGGTCCCCGCCGCCACCGCGATCAGGCGGGCCGCCGCCGGAGAGTGCTCGTCGGTGTCGGCCAGCACGAACCGGCCCGGATGCT
>DASXJM010000694.1:0-4252 GCA_036497405.1 Streptosporangiaceae bacterium
ATGAGCAGGGGACGGTCGGTCACCGTAGTGTCGGTCATGGCGGTAGAATACACGCATAAACGTGCAGCAACGTGAAGGAGTGTGCATGCTGGCGGCGGAGCGGCGCGACTACCTGCTGACCCGGCTGCGGGCCGAGGGCAGTGTGGTGGCCAAGGACCTGGCCGCTGAGCTGGGTATCTCCGAGGACAGCATCCGCCGCGACCTGCGCGACCTGGCCGCGGCCGGTTTGTGCCACCGGGTCTACGGGGGAGCGGTGCCCGCGTCCCCGGCCCTGGCCGACTACGCCAACCGGGAGAGCGTCGAACCGGACAGCAAACGCCGCGTCGCCGCCCGGGCCGCCGCGCTGATCCAGCCGGGCAGCACGGTCATCCTGGACGGCGGCACCACCACCCTGGCTGTGGTGCAGGCCCTGCCCGCCGAGCTCGACTGCACGGTGATCACCCACAGCCCGACCATCGCCGCCGCCCTGGTGCCGCACCCGCGGGCCGAGGTGTTCCTGCTCGGCGGCCGGCTGTTCAAGCATTCGGCGGTCACCTGCGGGGCCGCGGCCGCCGAAGCCGCCCACGGCGTCGCCGCCGACCTGTTCTTCCTCGGCGTCACCGGCGTCCACCCGGTCCACGGCCTGACCACGGGCGACGCCGACGAGGCGGCCATGAAACGGACCCTGGCCGGCCGGGCCGCCGACACCTACGTCCTGGCCAGTACCGAAAAGCTCGGCGCCGCCTCCCGCTACCAGGTCCTGCCGCTGGGCGAGGTGACCGGGATCATCACCGACGGCACCCCGAACGAGACCGTCGCCGCCCTGACCGGGAAGGGCGTGGCCGTGCTACCCCGGCAGGTCTGATCCGGCCCGGCCGGATGATGGGGCGGCCGCCTCGTGCCGGAGGGCGAAGATCGCGGCCTGGATCCGGTCCTGCACGCCGAGCTTGGCCAGCACGCTGCTGACGTGGGTCTTGACGGTCTCGTCGCCAATCCCCAGCTCCCGAGCGATCTGCCGGTTGCTGTAACCGCGGGTGACCAGACCCAGGACTTCGCGTTCGCGGGGGGACAGGGCCTGCAGCGGGTCGGGGGCCGGCGGCTTCTGCAGCGACCGGGTGAGCCGGGCCAGCAGGTCGCGGCTGAGGTTGGCGGTGTCAGCGGCGGCGGCCTGAATGGCGGCCACCACGTCGTCGGCGGCCGCGGTTTTGAGCAGGTACGAGGTGGCGCCGGCGTGCAGCGCGCGGACGAGGTGATCGTCGTCGGTGATCGAGGTGAGGACCACGACGGCGGGCTGGTGGGCCAGGCCTCCCAGCCCGGCCAGCACCCCGTGCCCGTCCAGCTTGGGCATCAGCAGGTCGAGCAGCAGCACGTCCGGGCGGGTGGCGGCCACGACCCGCAGCGCCTGCTCCCCGTCCCCGGCCTCCCCGACGACCTCGATGTCTGGTTCGTGGCGGAACAGGTAGGACAGCCCGTCGCGGACCACGCGGTGGTCGTCGGCGATCACCACCCGGATCGTCATGGCGCCGGCACCCGGACCGTGACCGCCGTGCCCGATCCGGGCGCGCTGTCGATGGTCACCGTGCCGCCGACCTCGGCGGCCCGGTCACGGATGTGCACCAGCCCCGCGCCGGCCGACGGGCCAGCCACGTCGAAACCGGTGCCGTCGTCCCGGACGGCCAGCTGGACCTGCCCGTCTCGCTGGGTCAGGGACACCGCCAGCCGGCCGGCGTGGCCGTGCCGGACCGCGTTGACGCACGCCTCCTGGGTGATGCGCAGCAGGGCATGCCCGGCCGGCTCGGGGATGGTGACGTCGTGGAGGTCATCATCGATGGCCACGCCGAGCCGGTCACGGTAGGTGGCACAGACCTCCCGCAGCGCGGGGGCGAGCCCGCCGCCGTCCAGGCTGGCCGGGCGCAGGTCCAGCAGCAGCGCGCGCATGTCGCGCAGGGCCGCCTCGGTGATGCGCTCGATCGCCTCCGCCTGCTCGTTGTCCGGGCTGGCCCGGCGCATGCCACCGGCGATCATCCGCAGGCCGAACAGGTGCTGGGACAGGGCGTCATGAACCTCGCGGGCGATCCGGGCCCGCTCCCGGGCCTGGGCATCACCGGTGGCCCGGTCCCGCTCGGCGGCCAGCGTGGACCCGACGTGGCGGGCCATGGCCGTGAAGTTCGCCTCCAGCCGCCCGACCTCATCCCGGCTCACCATCGGCAGCGCGATGGTGTAGTCGCCGCAGGCCACGGCCTGGGCCGCGGCCTCCAGGCGGTGGACCCGGCCGATCAGCCGCCGCGAGGCCAGCAACCCGAACAGCACGCCGACCGGGAGGATGGTCAGCAGCAGCAGATAAGAGGAGAACAGCAGCGGGCCGCCGTCGGTCCACTGGCGCAGCTCGCTCCAGCCGTGGATCGGGTTGATGAACCCGGGGGGCGGGGGAGCCTTGACCATCACCCCGTAGGCGGCCGCCATGTCCTGGGGGCTCACGGCCGCGGTCGCGCCCTCCGGGCTCACGGTCTGCGGGCTGCCGGGCGGGCCCGGCGGAGCGGGCCGGCGGCCACGGTGCGGGTCGACCCGGGTATGGTCCGGCACCCCCAGCAGGCTCGCCACCGGGACGACGCCGTCAAACCGGCTGAGGCGCCCGGCTGAGGCGCCCGGGTACGTGGTGGCACTGACCTGACCCTGCCGCTGGTCGGCCGTTCCGATGCGGGGAGCCTGGGAACCCACCACCAGCGCCTCGACCAGCACCACCGCGGCCAGCGTGACCAGAACGTAAGAGGCGATCAGCCGGGCCGAGATTCCCCACGTCAGGCCTCGCATGCGCTCCCACACTTCAGCACCATATCTCTGGACCGACGTCCGATGTGTCCATCTGAAGTGGATATATCCCCCAAATGGGGGACCCCGGTCCCCTCCGCCGGGGGAGGCGCCGGACGCGGCCGGCGGCCAAGCTGGCCGGCATGAATCGGCACATCTCGGCCAAAAGCCGCAACGGCGCGGTCAGCGCCCGCCTGGGTGAGACGGCATGACGGAAACGGGCGGCGCGTTCACCAGCGCCACCGGCCGCTCACTGGAGGAGGGCGGGGCCGACAAGCCCCGCTACCGGCGTTACCAGTACGACCTGATCGCCCCGCACTGCGGCCGCAGTGTGCTGGAGGTCGGCGCGGGACTGGGGGAGTTCGCCTCTCAGTTCACCGGCCTGGACCGGCTCGTCGTCACCGACGTCGACCCGGACGCGGTCACCATGCTGAAGAGCCGGATTCCCGGGGCGGAAGCCAGCCAGTTCGACCTGGCCGCCAACACGCAGCTGGAAGTGCCGGTCGAGACGGCGCTGGCCATCAACGTGCTGGAGCACTTCGAGGACGACGCCGGGGTGCTGTCCCTGCTGGCCAAGTCGGTGGTGCCGGGCGGGACGGTCGTGGTCTGGGTGCCCGCCCACCAGGCTCTGTTCAGCGAGTTCGACCGCCGGGTCGGGCATGTCCGCCGCTACACGACCACCACCTTGCGCCAGGCCGCTGACCGCGCCGGGCTCCCGGTTGAAATGGTGCGGTCGGTGAACCTGCTCGGCGGGCTGGCCTGGTGGGCGGCGATGCGCCGCGGCGGGGCCGAGAAGCCGAACACCGGCGCGGTCGGCCTCTACGACCGTTTCCTGGTCCCGGCCACCCGGGTCATCGACCGGGTCGTGCCCATCAACTTCGGCCAGTCGGTGCTGGGAGTCTTCCGCGTACCGAAGAACTGACGCCGGCCCGGCCCGAGCTGGCTCAGCCGTCAAACACCGACCAGCAAAGCTCGTTGCGCAGGCGCTGGTCGTCGAGGACGAGTTCACGGATGGCCGCTGGTAGCTGGTCCCGCTGCCAGCGGCATTCGAGTTGCCCGGCCGCCGTGTGACCGCCGTTGGCCGCGGCGGCCCGGGCCGCCTTGATCGCGTAGGCGGCGGCGCCCAGGTCGTGCGCGGCGACGTGGGCGACCACCGCGGCCTGGCCGGCCGCGTAGGCGGCGAACCGGGGTGCGCCCCGCAAATCCCGGGCCGCGCCCATGGCGTGGCCGCCCGCGGCGCGAGCCTTCATCATCGCGACCTCACCCCGCGCCCAGGCCCGGGCGTGCTCGATCGCCTGCCGCGGCCGCAGGTCGTCCGGGCGGGCCGACTCGAACAGGCCGAGAACGTGTTCCGCGCAGGTGGCCGCCCACAGCGCCAGCAGCCGATGGTCGGGGTCGGTGAGCGTCCCGCCCCGGCGGACCGTCACCAGACGGGCATCCCGGACCTTGGGCAGGATCACGGCCG
>DASXJM010000695.1:0-2692 GCA_036497405.1 Streptosporangiaceae bacterium
ACCGGGGTGGTCATCCCGTACGCCATCTGGACCCTGCTCTACGTGGCGGTCAGCTTCGCCGGCCTGCAAGGCGACGCGATCTCGGGCACCTCCGGCTCGCTGCTGCAGATCGCCAGGAACGCCGGTATGCAGCTCATCTCCGGCTCGGGCCCCCTGTACTACGTGTTCGTGCTGATGCAGTTCTACCTGCTGTTCCCGGTCCTGCTCTGGCTGCTGAACCGGACCCGGCGCTGGCCCGCGGTCATCCTCGTGGCCAGCCTGGGGATCCAGGTCTGGGTCAGCTACGCCCTGCACTACCAGCACTGGAGCCCGCAGGTCTGGTACGACATCAGCTCCACCCGCGAGGTCACCTCCTACGTCTTCTACCTGGTCGCGGGCATGGTCATCGGAGCCCACCTGCCCGCCGTCCGGGCCTGGGTCTGGCGCCACCGCTGGGCCATGCTGGCCGCCGGGGTGCTGGCCCTGCTCGCGGTCGAGGCCTGGTACGTGCTGACGGTCCGGTCCGGCGGGGCTCCGACCAGCACCGCCGATCCGTTCGAGCCCGAGGCCATCCCGCTCTACGCGGCCGCGATCCTGTTGCTGTGGCTGGCCGGCGCCTGGTGGGCCCACCACTCCCGCAACGGCTGGCCGTCCCGCCTGGTCCGCGCGACGTCCGACAACTCGATGGGCGTCTACCTGAGCCACATCATGTTCCTGGACGCCCTGATCACCCTGGGCCTGGCCGGCCTGAACCGCCACGTCCCCTGGATCATCACCGTCCTCCTGGCCGTAACCGCCACCTGGCTGGCCGCCACCGTGTTCGTCGAGGTCGCGGCCCACACCCCGGTGAGCCGCTGGCTGGTGGGCCGGGCCCGCCGCCCCTGGCGCGCCGCCCCACCCCCCGTCGGCCGCGGCACCGCCCTCCCGGACCCGGGCCACCCGGTGACTCTCAGCCAACTTCCAGCCGAGCGGGCCCAGACAACTCAGACCCAAGGGGCAGGCTGACCTGGTGAGTGCGGCCCTCGATACCTCCCAGCCCGGCCCGGCGGTGCCGCCCATTGGGCCCCCCACTGGGCCCCCCGCCGGTCCGGCCCCGGCGGAGACTAAGCGCCGGAAGCGGCCCCGGCTGGTGCACGTCGACGCCATGCGGCCGATCAAGCAGTTCGGCGTGGTGTCGACCCACTCGCTGCAGAACTTCGCCCCCCAGGCCAGCCTGGGGGTGGGCGCCAGCTTGATGCTCACCCACGTGACCCGGTTCGCGTTCATGTTCATCTCGGCCGCGATGCTGGTCTACGCCTATCCGGCCGTGGCCAAGGGGGGCTGGCGGACGTTCTGGCGCCGCCGCCTGCTGGCCGTGGTCCTGCCCTACGCGACCTGGACCGTGATCTACTTCGCGCTCGGCCTGGCCCAGGGCGGCCTGGGCGACCCGGCCCATGATGCCGGCCACTTCTTCTGGCTGCTGCTCAGCGGCTACGACCAGCTGTACTTCCTGGTCGTGCTGCTGCAGTTCTACCTGGTCTACCCGGCCTTCCTGTGGCTGATCCAGCGCACGCACCGGCACCACTGGTGGTTGCTGGGCGCCAGCCTGGCCGCCGAAGCCGTGTTGTTCACCCTCGAACACGAGAACCTGGTCCCGGTCTGGATGCTCAACCAGGCGGCCACCCGCGAACTGTGGAACTACCAGTTGTTCGTCATCGCGGGCGGGGTCATGGCCTGGCACTATCAGGAGGTGCACGGCTGGCTGATCCGGCACTGGCGCGGACTGCTGGTGGCCACGGCGGCCGCGGTGGCGAACAGCTCGGGCTGGTACCTGCTGGCCACCCACGGCGTGCCCGGGTTCCGGACCGGCGACCCGTCCGACCCGTTCCAGCCGGTGGAGATCCCGCTCTACCTCGGCTTGATCACGGCCATCTACCTGCTGGGCGTGCTGCTGGGCCGGGAGCAGAACCCGCGCTGGCTGCGGCGGCTGATCCAGGCCGGGGCCGACTACTCCTACGGCATCTACCTCAGCCAGGTGCTGTTCCTGACCGCGCTGGTCTTCTTCGGCTGGCCGCGCCTGCAGCACGTGCTGCCCTGGCCGGTGGTGACCCTGGGCGGCATCGTCATCGTCTACGCCGCCGCGACCGGGCTGACCATGCTGCTGGCCCGGCTGCCCGGCGCCCGCGGCACGGCCGGCATTCCCCGCCGCCCCTGGCGTTCCCGCTCCGCGCCCACGGCCACCCCAGAGCCCTCCGCCGCCACGATCACCAGCTGACCAGCCCGGGACCCCCGGAACCGGAACTCCCGGACCCTCCGGCCCGTTCTCACCGAGGCGGCTCGCCCGGCGTTGGCCCGGGCGTCATCTCGCGGAAGCCTGGGGGACCGGCTGGTGAGGTACTGTGCCCGGGTGCGGCGGAAACTGGCGGTAGCCACGGGAGTTCTCGCTCTCGTGGCCGCGGCCGGCGGCGGCGCGGCCGCCGCGGTCACCCTGGCCGACTCACCGGCGTCCGGCCAGCAGGTCACCGTGGCCGCCCCGCGGCACGCCCAGACCGGCCAGCGCCCGCTGCTGGCGGTGGTCGGGGCGTCGTTCTCGGCCGGAGTCGGCGCCGGGCCGCGTGACCACGCCTGGCCCGAGGACCTGGCCCGCATGATGGGCTGGCGGCTGGCGGTCAGCGCCGACCCGGGCGCGGGCTACGTGAACCCCGGCGCGGGCCACCGCGGCCCGTTCGACCAG
>DASXJM010000696.1:0-5147 GCA_036497405.1 Streptosporangiaceae bacterium
CGCGGTGGTGACCGGGAACGTGGTCCCGGCCGCGGCTGCCCCCGTTGATTGCGTCATGATCGGCAGTACATCGGCCCCGCGCCGGGTGTGTCAACGGGGCACGCCCGCGCCCGGTTGACGGCCCCGGCGGGCCGCCACCGCGCGCTCGGTCTCCTCGGCGATCAGATCGGCGTTGATGTGCGCCCCGGCCATGGTCCCGGCGGCCACGGCGGCCGGCACGGTGGCGGCGATGTCGGCCACGTTGCCCGCCACCCAGACGCCGGGGACCTCGGTCCGGCCGGTGGCGTCGGCGGCGGCGATGTGCTCCCCCATCCCGGACGGGTGCTCGGCGGGCTTCAGGCCCAGGGTGGCCAGGATGCCGCCCCGGGCCACCATGCGCGGGCTGACCGCCAGCGCCCGCACCGGGACCACCTGGCCGTCGGCCAGCCGGACCCCGGTGAGCTGGTCATGGCTGGCTTCCAGGGCCGCCACCGGGCCCGGGACCACGGTGATGCCCCGGGCCGCCAGCTGCTCGGCCTGCTCGGCGGCCAGCGGCGGCGCGGTGTGGGGGAAGAAGGTGACGGCCGGGCTGAGCTGACGGAACAGCAGCGCCTGGTGCACCGACATCGGCCCGGTGGCCAGCACGCCGATGGCCTGGTCCCGGAACTCCCAGCCGTGGCAGTACGGGCAGTGCACCACGTCGCGGCCCCAGCGTTCGCGCAGGCCGGGCAGGTCGGGCAGCTCATCGGTCAGCCCGGTGGTGACCAGCAGCCGCCGGGCCCGGGTGGCCCGGCCGTCGGCCAGGGTGACGGTGAAGCCGGGGTCGTCCCGGCCCGCGTCGGCCCGGGCGATCGCGGTGATCTCGCCCGACGTGACCTGGGCGCCGTAGCCGCGGACTTCGGCCCGGCCCTGGGCCAGCAGGGTCTGCGGGTCTTCGCCGTCGCGGGTGAGGAAGTTGTGCACCCCGGCCGCGGGGGCGTTGCGCGGTGACCCGGCGTCGATCACCGCCACCCGGCGCCGGGACCGGCCCAGCACCAGGGCTCCGCTCAGCCCGGCCATCCCGCCCCCGGCGACCACCACGTCATACTCGGCGGCCAGCTCGTCACTGCTCGGCGAGCTTCCATTCCAACCTTCGATATCCATAAATAACCCTCCTGCTCACGAGGCCTGAGTTGTCGTGGTCCAGCCCAGCCAGGTTGCGCCCCTTCCTGCTCCGTGGGCAATCTCCTTTGCCGACATGGCAAAATCCGGGGCATGGGCGATGGCCTGGAGGAGACCCTCACCGAGGTCCGGCCCAAGGCCACGGCGGACTGACCGCGCTCCCGGCTCAGCGGTCCGGGCTCAGCGGCCGGCGGTCTCGAGGGCGTGAATGTCGGGGACCACCGAGACCAGGGCGTCCAGGGTGGCCTCGGTCCAGGGGCCCCGGCAGGACAGCAGCACGTGATCCATGCCCAGCGCGGCCAGGTCGGCCAGGTGGGCCAGCAGGCCGGGGAGGGCGGCCCGGGGGTCGTCACCCTGGTCGAAGGGGCTGGCGATGGTCTTCTCGATCTCGGTGTAGTCCCGGCCCTCGGCGGCACAGTGCTGCCGCAGCACCCCCAGTTTGTGCTCGATGTTGCCGGCGAACTGGGATCCGGGCAGGTCGAACAGGCTGCAGGCGTCGCCGTACTTAGCCACCAGGCGCAGGGTCTTCTTCTCGCCGCTGCCGCCGATCAGGATCGGCGGGTGCGGCCGCTGCAGCGAGTTGGGCGAGTTCAGCGGGCGGGCCAGGTCGTAGTGCCGGCCCCGGAAGGGCGCCTCGTCGTCGCGCCACATCTGGTGGGCGATCTGCAACGCTTCTTCCAGGCGTTCGAACCGCTCGGCCAGGGGCGGGAACGGGATACCGAGGCCTTCGCCCTCCCAGGGGGTCCCGGGACCGGCGGGCTCGGGGTTCCAGGGGGCCCCGGCCCCGATGCCGAGCACGGCCCGGCCGCCGCTGAGCACGTCCAGCGCGGTCACGGTCTTGAGCAGCACCCCCGGGTGGCGGTAGGACACCGACGTGACCAGGGTGCCCAGCGTGACCCGCTGGGTCTGGCCGGCCAGGAAGGACAAGGTGGCGTAGGCCTCGGTGATGGGGGCTTCGGGAGGCTCGCCGCTGATCCGGATCTGGAAGAAGTGGTCCATCACCCACAGACTGTCGAGGCCGGCCTCGTCGGCGGTCCGGGCGATTCGGACCACGGTCGGGCCGAATTCGGTGAGCGGGATGGGCCAGGAAAAATTGGTGATACCGATGCCGACCTTCATGAGAGATGCTCCTGTGCGGACGGGGCGGAGGGACGGGGACGGAAGGGCGGTCGCGGATTCGTTAGCCGGACAACGATTGTAGTGCGCTTCTTGTGAGCCGGCTAATGGTTTTTGGCGTCGTACGCTGAGCGGACCATGTCCAGTGATCAGCCTCCGGGCGACTTCCAGGCCGCGTTCTGGTCGGCCAAGCACGCGATGGCGCTGGCCTCGGCGGCCGCGTTCTCCCGGCACGGGGTGCACGAGGGGCAGCAGTTCATCCTGCGCCGCCTGTGGGCCGAGGACGGGCAGACTCCGGGCGAGATCGCCAGGTCCCTGGGCCTGGCGACTTCTACCGTGACCCGGGCCGCCACCCGGATGGAGGCCACCGGACTGCTGGCCCGGGAGCCGCACGAGCGCGACCGGCGGCTGGTCCGGCTGCGGCTCACGGCCCGCGGGCGGGCTCTGGAAAAAGACATCGACGCCGAGATGGACCAGCTCACCGAGCGGGCGCTCGGGTCGTTCGGCCCGGACGAGCGGGCCGTGGTGGTGGCCGCGCTGGAAAAGATCCGGAGCAACCTGGGAGGTTAGCCGGGCTGGGGCCAGCCGGTCCGGGTCAGCTGACGCAGGCCGGGCCGAGCAGCTGCTTGAGGTCGCCGAGCAGGGCCGGGGAGTTGGCCACCCGGAACTTGTCGTCCAGGCGGACCACGGTGGTGCGCTGGTTACCCTTCAGCCTCAGGTGCACCTCGGTGGTGCCCGCGTGGGTCATCAGCACCTCCTTGAGCTGCTCCACCACCGGGGGAACGCACCGGGTGTAGGGCATCGACACCACGAAAGGGCCGCCGTCACTGGTGGTCATGTCGGGGACGGTGACGTCCATGGCGATCAGCTTGGGCACGTCGTCGCGCCGGTCGATCCGGCCCTTGACCGTGATGATCGCATCTTCGGCGATCGAGGTCGCGTACAGCTGGTAGGTGGCCGGGAAGAACAGCACCTCGATGGCGCCGCCCAGGTCCTCCAGGCTGGCCGCGGCCCACGGATTGCCCTGCTTGGTCACCTTGCGGGTGACGCCGGACAAGATGCCCGCCACCTTGACCACCTGGCCGCCGTCCCGGCCGCCGCCGGAGGGCCGGGGCTGGTCACCGGGCTCTTCGGCGGTGAGGTCGGCCAGGGTGCAGTCGGCCTCCCGGGCCAGCAGGTGCTCCAGGCCCAGCAGCGGGTGGTCGGAGACGTACAGGCCGAGCATGTCGCGCTCGAAGCTGAGCCGGGTGGACTTGTCCCAGTCGTCGCCCTCGGGGATCGGCACGTCGAAGAAGGCCTCGGTCTCTTCGTCCCCGCCGAACAGCGAGTCCTGGCCGATGGCTTCGTTGCGCTTGATGTCGATGACCGAGTCGACGGCCTGCTCGTGCACCATGACCAGGCCCTTGCGGGGGTGGCCGAACGAGTCGAACGCGCCCGCCTTGATCAGCGACTCGATGACCCGCTTGTTGCAGACCACGGTCGGGACCTTGCGCAGGAAGTCGGAGAAGCTGGTGAACGCGCCCTTGGACTTGCGGGTGGCCACGATCGCGTCGACCACGTTGACGCCCACGTTGCGGATGGCGGCCATGCCGAACCGGACGTCCTCCCCCACCGCGGTGAAGGTGGCCACCGACTCGTTCACGTCCGGCGGCAGCACCTTGATCCGCATCCGGCGGCACTCGTTGAGGTACAGCGCGGACTTGTCCTTGTCGTCACCGACGCTGGTGAGCAGGGCCGCCATGTACTCGGGGGCGTAGTTGGCCTTGAGGTAGGCGGTCCAGTAGGACACCAGCCCGTAGCCGGCCGTGTGGGCCTTGTTGAAGGCGTAGCCGGAGAACGGCACCAGCACGTCCCAGACGGCCTGGACGGCCTTGTCGGAGTAGCCGCGTTCCTTGCAACCCTGCTGGAACGGGACGAACTCCTTGTCCAGGATCTCCTTCTTCTTCTTGCCCATGGCCCGGCGCAGCAGGTCGGCCTGGCCGAGCGAGTACCCGGCCAGGATCTGCGCGGCCTTCTGCACCTGCTCCTGGTAAACGATCAGGCCGTAGGTGGGCTCGAGGATTTCCCGCAGCGGCTCTTCCAGCTCGGGGTGGATGGGCGTGATGTCCTGCTGGCCGTTCTTGCGCAGGGCGTAGTTGGTGTGCGAGTTCACGCCCATCGGGCCCGGCCGGTACAGGGCCAGCACGGCCGAGATGTCCTCGAAGTTGTCGGGCTTCATCAACCGCAGCAGCGATCGCATGGGCCCGCCGTCCAGCTGGAACACGCCCAGGGTGTCGCCCCGGCCGAGCAGCTCGTAGGCGGGCTTGTCGTCCAGCTCCAGGTCGAGCAGGTTGATCTTGGTGCCGCGGTTCTTCTCGATCGCGGCCACCGCGTCGGCCATGATCGTGAGGTTGCGCAGGCCCAGGAAGTCCATCTTGAGCAGGCCGAGGCCTTCGCAGGTCGGGTAGTCGAACTGCGTGATGACCGCGCCGTCGGAGTGCCGGGTCCAGACCGGGATGTGGTCGGTGATGGTCTCGGCGCTCATGATCACGCCGGCCGCGTGCACGCCGGGCTGGCGGATCAGGCCCTCGATCCCCCGGGCCTTGTCGATGACCTGCTTGATCTCGGCCTCGGACTCGTACAGCTGGCGCAGCTCGCCGGCCTCGTTGTACCGGGGGTGGCCGGAGTCGAAGATCCCGGACAGCGGGATGTCCTTGCCCATCACCGCGGCCGGGAAAGCCTTGGTGATCCGGTCGCCCAGCGCGTAGGGAAAGCCGAGGACCCGGGTGGAGTCCTTGATCGCGGCCTTGGCCTTGATCGTGCCGTAGGTGACGATCTGCGCGACCTTGTCCGAGCCCCACTTCTCGGTCACGTAGCGGATGACGTCGGCCCGCCCACGTTCGTCGAAGTCC
>DASXJM010000697.1:0-2064 GCA_036497405.1 Streptosporangiaceae bacterium
AGGTGCGCAGGTACCTGTTCCTGGATCAGGGTGTCGGTGCCCACGAGGTCGGCGGTGTTGCCTGCGCCGGCCAGTGCCTGCCCGGCGCTGGCCAGGGCCGCGGACGGGGCGATGCCGGTCAGGGCGGTCCCGGCCGCTCCCGCGACGACCCCGCTGGCCAGCCAGAACGTCGGCGCCGTCCGGCTTGCTTTGACGGTCAGGGCCAGCGATGCGGCCACCATCCCGGCCCCGAACGCCGCCGAGATCAGGCCGTACTCGGCCGGCGATCCGTGCAGCGCCCGCCGCACCAGGAACACCAGCGCGACATTGTCCACGGCCGCAAAGGCCACGAACGTGAACGTGCCCAGGACCAGGCTGCGGACAGCCCGATTGCCGCTCGCGTAGCGCAGCCCGGCCATGGTGTCGGCCAGCAAACTGGGCGCGGCTTCCTGGCCGGGCCGGTCCAGTGGGGGGAGCGGGCCCAGGCCTGCCAGCAGCAGAGCAGAGATCGCGAACGATGCGGCGTTCACGCCGAACGCGACCGGTACCCCGCCGATTCCCGCCAGGACGCCGCCGATCGCCGGGCCGGCCACGATCTGCAGGTTCATGGCCAGGGCGAGCAGCGCGTTGGCCTGGCCGCGGTGCCCGGCCGGCACGAGGCGACGGACGGCGCTTTTGCCCGCGGGCGATCCGAACGCGGCCAGCAGGGAGGCCAGAACCACCAGCGGCAGCAGAGCCGGCAGGGGTGGCCGGGTCAGGGCCAGGGTCGCGTAGATCACCCCCTGCCCGGCCTCACACCCGGCCAGCAGGCGGCGCTGATCCACCCGGTCAGCGACGGCCCCGGCCAGCGGCCCGGCCAGCAGTGGCAGCGCGGTCCCGATCAGCACCAGGCTCACCGCGCCGGGACCAGAGGGAGCCGCGAACAGCACCAGCGCGATCCGGCCCACGCCGGTACCGGCCGAGGAGATCGCCTTGCTCAGCCACAGGTACCGGAACCGGGGCAGATCACGCAGCACAGACACGGCTTCATCGTGCCGACGCGGTACCGTGAGCACATCTATTTCGGTTCTGGCCGAAACGAAAGGCGTGCTGTGAGCCTGGTCCTGCGGTTTCGGTCCGAGGACCTGCTGCAGTGCCGGTTCGCGATCTCACCGCTGAACGAGACCACCGACGCGCTCCGGTCCCTGTTCCGGTCCAGCGCAGCGGCCTACCACTTGCCCTGGCAGCGCCAGGCCCGCGACCTGCTCCCCAGCCTGGGCCTCGAGCCACTGCTGAACCTTCTGGCCGTCCGCGGCTACCAGCCCGACTTCCTCAACCCGGCCCCCGACAGCCCCTTCACCCAGATCGGCGCCGAACTGGACCGGGTCCGCGCGACCCCGCCGGACAAGGTCGCGGCGGAGCTGACCCAATGCCTGGGCCCGGCCTGGCGTGTCCATCAGCCAGGTGGCGGGCACGAGCCGGATGAGGGCGGCACAGGACAACTGACCAGCGACCCGGCGACGGCCCGCGACCTGCTCGCGGACTTGCTGCACCGGGCGTGGTCGGCGCTCGTCGAACCCTGGTGGCCCCGGTTGCGCGACGCCCTCGACGCCGATATCGCCTACCGCGCCCGGCGGCTCGCGGACGCCGGAGTCACCGCCGTCCTCCGCGACCTGCACCCCAAGGTGTCCTGGGACGGCGGCGCGATCAGGTTCAGCAATGCCGGCTCACACGACATCGACGTGTCCGGCGCTGACCTGGTACTCATCCCGAGCGCGTTCGCCTGGCCGGACGCCGCCGGGATCAGCTACGACCCACCAGCCATCATCTACCCGGCACGAGGAATCCACGAGCTCTGGCAGCGCAACGCCCGCTCCAGCCAGGACCTCACCCGGCTCATCGGCCGAACCCGGGCGGTCTTGCTCACGGCCCTCACCGAGCCAGCCTCGACGACCGGCTTGGCCGCCCGCACCGGCCTACCCGTCAGCAGCGTCAGCGAGCACCTGTCCGTACTGCGCGCCAACGGGCTCATCTCCACCACCCGGACCGGCCGCTTCCTCCTCCACCAGCGCACCGCCCTCGGCCTGGCCCTCGCCGCTGACTAGT
>DASXJM010000698.1:0-2639 GCA_036497405.1 Streptosporangiaceae bacterium
GCAGTCGTCGACGACCTGCGGCTTGGCCTGGGGGGCGAGCAGGATCTCGGGCAGAGTGGCTGGCATAGGAACGATTGCTCCTCGAGGGGACGGACGCGGCGGGGGGTGATCATCCGACCCATTTACCTACCCGAGTGATACGGCCGTGACCAAATGGTGTCCTGAACCCGATGAGTTCGGGCAGGCGGGTCCGTCAGTACCGGCAAGAGCCCAGACCTGAAGGACGGAAGTCATGACCGAGCCCAAGACCTACACCCTGGACGTGCCGGGCGCCGTCCTCACCTACGACGTCCGCGGCAACGAGGCCAGCACCGAGCCGGCGCTGCTGATCGTCGGGTCACCGATGGGCGCGCGCGGGTTCACCACCCTGGCCGGGCACTTCGAGGACCGCACCGTGGTCACCTACGACCCGCGCGGGGCCGAGCGCAGCAGCCAGCGGGACGACCGCACCGCCGAGATCAGCCCGGACGAGCACGCCGACGACCTGCACCGGCTGATCGAGACGCTGGGCACCGGCCCGGTCGACATCCTGGCCAGCAGCGGGGGCGCGGTGAACGCGCTGGCCCTGGTGGCCAAGCACCCGGAGCAGGTGCGCACGCTGGTGGCCCACGAGCCGCCGGCCTCGCAGGAACTGCCCGACCGCGAGGTGGCCCTGGCCGTCTGCCACGACATCCGGTCGACCTACCTGAGCAGCGGCCTGGGCCCGGCCATGGCCAAGTTCATCATGCTGGTCATGGCGGACGGCCCGCTGACCAGCGACTACCTGAGCCAGCCGGCGCCGGACCCGGCCATGTTCGGGATGTCGGCCGAGGACGACGGCTCGCGCGACGACCCGCTGATGGCCAACATGATCGGCTGCAACGCCTACCACCACGACTTCGACGCATTGGGACGGGCGTCGACCCGGATCGTCATCGGGATCGGGGCCGAGTCGGGGACGCAGCTGGCCAAGCGGGGCGGCGTGGCCGTGGCCGAGCGGCTGGGCCTGACCCCGGTCACGTTCGCGGGCGGGCACGACGGCTTCTCCGGCGGCGAGTACGGCATGGGCGCGGGCAAGCCGGATGAGTTCGCGGCCACCCTGCGCACCGTCCTGGCGGGCTGAACCGTACTGGCGGGCGGAGCCATGGCCCGACGGTAGGCTGATGAG
Organism: Streptosporangiaceae bacterium; assembly: GCA_036497405.1. Classification (GTDB taxonomy): domain Bacteria; phylum Actinomycetota; class Actinomycetes; order Streptosporangiales; family Streptosporangiaceae; genus Bog-532. The sequence continues at coordinate 1,148 of DASXJM010000698.1, forward strand.
GCAGGCGTGACGACATCCGCCTGCCTCACCAAATTCCGAAAAGGACGCCATGGATCACCTCGCCAAAATCAATTCCGAACGGCTCGGCGAGGCGGCGGGGCGACGAGACGACGTCCAGGCTCTGCGGGTCCAGACGGCGGCGCCGGCCTTCCTGGACTACCCGCTCCCGCGGTTGCAGGAGCAGATCCGGCAGCGGGTCCGGGACGTCTTCGGCGACCAGACCCTCGACGTCCGCATCGACCTCATCGAGCGGGCCAAGTTCCACGCTGACCTCACGGTCAAGGTGCCGGGCCTGCTGAAAAAGGGCGGCCCGAAGGTGTTCATCGCCGAGCACCTGCCGCGGCTGATCCAGGCCCTGTCCGAAGGCGAGTTCGGCGGTGTCTTCTCGGACGTCACCGCCACCGGCATCTACGCGAACCTGAAGCTGAGCGACGCCTGGCTGATCGGTTCGGTGGGCCGGGTGGCCGAGTTCGACGGCGTCTACGGCACACAGAACGCGCTGGCCGACCGGGCGTTCGTGGTCGATTACTCCTCCCCCAACGTGGCCAAGCGGCTGCACGCCGGGCACATCCGGTCCACGATCATCGGGCACATCCTGTCGAACCTCTACGACGCCAGCGGCGCGACCGTGTACCGGGTCAACCACATCAACGACTTCGGCGGGTTCGGGTACACCCTGCAGGGCTACCGCCAGTTCGCGGAGCAGTTCCCGGCCGGGATGAACGAGAACGACCGGCTGATCGAGGTGTACCAGATCCGGCGTGCGCTGGAGCGGGTCGCGGCCAGCGGGCAGGACGCCGCCGACTGGGACCCGGCCGACGCCTCGGTGCTGGAGCGCTACCTGCCCGAGGTCAAGGACCTGGCCAGCGCCCAGGCGGCCGCGGCCCAGTTCACGGCCGACTCGGACCGGCGGTTCGCAGCCCTGGAGGCCGGCGACTCCGAGGAGGTCCGCCTCTGGCAGGACCTGGTCACGGTCAGCCTGGCCTCGTTCGACGAGTTCTACGACCAGCTCGGGATCAGCTTCGACTTCGTGCTCGGCGAGAGCCTGTACCTGCAGGCCGGGACCGAGGTGGTCGACCGCGCCCTGGCCGACGGCACCGCCGTGGTCTACACCCAGGAGCTGGCCGACCGGGACCTGGCCGCCCTGCGCACGCGGCTGGACGCGGGCGAGATGTCGGCCCAGGAGCACGAGTCGGCGGCGCGGGCCATCGCCAAGGACGTCGGGGCCACCGTGGTCCCGCTGGACAAGGGCGAGCGGTACGTGGTGGTCCGGGCCGACGGGCGCAGCATCTACGCGACCCGGGACATCGGCGCGGTCCAGATCCGGACCGACCTGTTCAAGGCGACCGACCTGGTCTACGTGGTCGGCCAGGAGCAGCGGGTGCACTTCGACCGGCTGTTCCGGGCGGCCGGGCGCATCGGGCTGATCGAGAATGGCCTGCCGCGGACGCTGCACGTGTACTTCGGGTTCTACGTCGACGCCACGTCCGGG
>DASXJM010000699.1:0-5862 GCA_036497405.1 Streptosporangiaceae bacterium
ACGCCGCCCTCGCCGCATACCCTGGCACCGGGCTCCTCCTGCCGTCCCTGGTCACTGAACACCCAAGAACGTAACGGGAGGAGCCCTCCTCACACCCACCGGCACAACCACCGCTCACCCCAAAAGAGCCGCACCCATGGCCCATTACGAACCCAGCTGCCGCCCTCCCAGCCAGCCACACCGACCCCACCAGCCACTTCGGCCACACCAGCACTACGAGCCCCGCCTCGCCCCGCCACGACCAGTGACCGAATCCGATAGTTTCGTTATTCTGCCGGCATGCCGGACACCTCAGCCCCGCCCGGAACTGCCGGAGCCGCCGGATTCCCTGGAACGCCTGGTACTTCCGTGGCCGGCCTGCAGGGAGCGATGTCGGCCGGGACGGTCACCGCGGCCGAAGTCGCCGCGTTCTACACCGAGCGGATAGCCCGGCTCAACCCCGCCCTGCACGCGGTGATCACGGTCAACGAGGGCGCCGGCGCCGACGCGCGCGCCAGCGACGCGGTCCGGGCCGAACGCGGGCCCCGCGGTCCCCTGGAAGGCATCCCCGTCCTGGTCAAGGACAACGTCGAGGTGGCCGGCATGCCGACCACCGCGGGCTCGCCCGCCCTGCTCGGCGGCCCGCAGGATCGGGACGCCTTCCTGGTCACCCGGCTGCGGCAGGCGGGGGCGGTGATCGTCGGCAAGGCCAACCTGTCGGAGTGGGCCAACTTTCGCTCCACCCACCCGACCAGCGGCTGGTCCACGCTGGGCGGCCAGACGGCCAACCCCTACGCGCTGGAGCGGAACCCGTCCGGGTCCAGTTCCGGCTCGGCCGCCGCGGTGGCCGCGGGCCTGGCCCCGCTCGCGGTCGGCACCGAGACCGACGGCTCGATCGTCGCTCCGGCCAGCGCCTGCGGCGTGGTCGGCATCAAGCCGACGCTGGGCCTGGTCAGCCGGACCGGCATCGTGCCCATCTCGGCGGCCCAGGACACGGCCGGCCCGATGGCCCGCTCCGTGGCCGACGCGGCGGCCCTGCTGGCCGTGATGGCCGCCGCCGACCCCGATGATCCCGCCGCCTCCGCTTCCCCTTCCCACGATGGAAGGTCTACTCCGCCGGGTTCCTACCTGGCCGCCCTGGACCCAGCCGCGCTGGCCGGGGCGCGTATCGGAGTGTGGCGGGCCGGGTCGGCCGCGGCCGGCGCCACCATCGGCGCGGTCCTGGACCAGGCGGTGGGCCGGCTGCGCGCGCAGGGCGCGGTGGTCGTCGACCCGGTGGAGCTGCCGGACGCCGAGAAGATCGGGATCCCCGAGTTCGGGGCGCTGCTGCCCGAGTTCCGGCACGACCTTGAGGCGTACCTGGCCGGGCGGCCGGGGATCCAGCACGCGACGCTGGCCGACCTGATCGGGTTCAACCAGCGCAACGCGAGCCTGGTCCTGGCCCGGTTCGGGCAGGAGGTGTTCGAACGCGCGGCGGCGGTGTCCGCTGACCTCACCGATCCCGGCTACCGGACCCTGCGGGCCGAGGCGGCCGCGCTGGCCCGCGGCGCGGTGGAAACGCCGCTGGTCACCCACGGGCTGGACGCGATCTTCTCCCTCACCGCCTGCCCGGCCTGGCTGACCGACTACGCGCTCGGCGATCACGACGTGTTCCACACCTCCACGCCCGCCGCCGTCGGCGGTTTCCCTGCGGTCACGCTGCCGTTCGGCTACGTGTGGGGGTTGCCGGTCGGGGTGTCGTTCATGGGCCCGCGCTGGAGCGAGCCGCGCCTGATCGCGCTGGCCTACGCGTTCGAGCAGGCCGCCCGGACCGACCCGGCCCGGTCCGCGCCGCCACCCCCGCCGCACGTGAGCACGGGCGCGCCGCCGCTGGCCGAGAGTCTGGCCTCGTAGCCGGCCCCTTAACCGGCGCTGATCATGCTCAACCGGGCGAGATAGCCTGGCGACATGGATTCCTGGCGTCGCCCCAGCGTTCCCCGGCTGCCCGGACGCGGCCCTGAGCCGCGGCTCCGTGACACCGCCAGCGGCGAGTTGCGGGCCGCCGCGGCCGGCCCGCCCGACGCGGCCGCTTCCATGTACGCCTGCGGGATCACTCCGTACGACGCCACCCATATCGGGCACGCGGCCACCTTCACCGCCTGGGACCTGCTCATCCGGGCCTGGCTGGACGCGGGTCACCCGGTCACCTACATCCAGAACGTCACCGACGTCGACGACCCGCTGCTGGAGCGGGCCGACCGTGACGGCGAGGACTGGCGCGACCTGGCCCAGCGGGACACCCAGCTGTACCGGGAGGACATGGAAGCCCTGCGGGTGATCCCGCCCACCGAGCTGATCGGCGCGGTCGAGGCCATCCCGGTCATCGAGCGCTTCACGGACCGGCTGGCCGACCGGGGTGCCCTCTACGACCTGGACGGCGACATCTACTTCGCCCGCGGCGCCGACCCCGGGTTCGGCGAGCTGTCCGGACCGGGCACGGCCACCGGCCTGGACCTGGGCCAGATGCGGGAGCTGTCGCACCTGCGCGGTGGTGACCCGGACCGGCCCGGCAAGAAGGACCCGCTCGACGTGCTGGTCTGGCGGGCCGAGCGCCCGGGCGAGCCGTCCTGGGAGTCCCGGTTCGGCCCGGGCCGCCCCGGCTGGCACGTGGAGTGCGCGGCCATCGCCGCCGACCACCTGGGCATGGTCTTCGACGTCCAGGCGGGCGGCTCTGACCTGGTGTTCCCGCACCACGAGATGAGCGCCTCCCACACCCGGGTCGCGTTCGCGGACCACCCCGGCCCGCTGTTCGCCCGGGTCTACGCTCACGCCGGCATGGTCGCCCTGGACGGCGAGAAGATGTCGAAGTCCCTGGGCAACCTGGTCTTCGTGTCCCGTCTGGTGGCCGGGGGTGAGGACCCCATGGCCGTCCGCCTGGTCCTGCTGGCCCACCACTACCGCGACGACTGGGAGTGGACCGAGCCCGGCCTGGCCGCCGCCCGCACCCGCCTCTCCACCTGGCGCACCGCCACCACCCCGGCTCCCACCCCCGCCTCCTCCGCCCCAGCAACCTCCCCGGCCGCCGATGCCGTCCTGGCTGGCGTCCGCGAGCACCTCGCCACCGACCTCGACGCCCCCGGTGCCCTGGCCGTGGTCGACGACTGGGCCGCCCGCGTGCTCGCCGACCCCGCCGCCGGCACCGACGCCGACCGCCGCCTGATCCGCGACACCGTGGACGCTCTGCTCGGCATAGCCCTCTGACCTGGGCGACCACCCCCTCCGCCCCCCGTCAAGAGCCATTTTCCGGCCTGTGCCCGGCCGCCCTTCTCCCCACACCCCCGCACCCTGACCCGGCCTCCCTCCCGCCGCCCCGCACACGCTGGCGGCATGAACAGCAACCCCTCACCCGAGAACCCCCCACCCCCCGACAGCCCTCCCGACGGCCCACCGGCCGTCCGTATCGGTTCCCCGGCCGCGATCCTGGCCGTGGTCCCGCACCTGCTCGGCTTCGTGCCCCGTAAGAGCCTGATCGTGATCGGGGCCGGCCCGCCCCGGGACCGCATTCACGTGACCCTGCGCTTCGACCTCCCGGCCCGCCCCAGCCCCCGCGTGGCCCGCGACATCGCCCAGCACGCGGTCTCGGTGCTCACCGGCCAGCAGCAGGCCGTGGCCGTGGCCATCGGCTACGGCCCCGGCGACCTGGTCACCCCGTTCGCCGACGCCATCCGCAAGGCCGCCCGCCGGGCCGGCCTCGAACTGCGCGACGTGCTCCGGGTCGAGAACGACCGCTACTGGTCCTACCTGTGCCGCAACCCGGACTGCTGCCCGCCGCAGGGCGTCCCGCTCGAGCCCGGCCACCCGGCCGGCGCCGCTATGGGCGCGGCCGGAAAGGCGGCCGGGAAAGCGGTCCTGCCCGACCGGGCCGCGCTGACCGCCTCGATCGGCCCGCTGGGCGGGATCACCCGCCGGTCCATGCGCGAGGCCACCCGCCGCGCCGAGGCCCACGCGGCCAGCCTGGTCACGCAGGCATCCGGCTCCGGCCGGCCCCAAGAGGCCCGGCGGCTGGCCCTGCTCGAGGGCCTGAGCGCGGTCACCGACGCCCTGGTCACCTACCGCCAGGGCGGCCGCTTCACCGACGACCAGGTCGCCTGGCTGGCCCTGGCCCTGATGAGCCTGCGGGTCCGCGACGACGCCTGGTCCCGGATGGACGCGGACTTCCGCGACGCCCACACCCGGCTCTGGACCGACGTGGTCCGCCGGGCCGAGCCCGCCTACCTCCCGGCCCCGGCCAGCCTGCTGGCCTTCACCGCCTGGCAGTCCGGCAACGGCGCCCTGGCCAATGTGGCCCTGGACCGCGCCCTGGCCGTCAGCCCCGGCTACTCCATGGCCCTGCTGCTCCGCGACACCATCGACGCGGGCGCGCCCCCGTCCCTGGCCCGCCTGCCCATGACCCCCGACGAGGTCGCCGCCAGCTACGCCACCGACGACGGCTTCACCACCTGGCCCCCCGCCACCCCCGCTGCGTCCTGACCCGGCCGCACCCTCGGCAGCTCTCATCTCAGGGCCGGTCGCGACGGCGAGGCCGCGGCTCCCGATCGCGGCTCATGACGGCGGCTCAGACGGCTGAGCAGGCCGCTAGCCCTGGCGTGCTTCTGGACTAAAGGTCACGCTTGGATAAACTGCCTGAGGTTTTTGCCCGGTTTGGAGTCCCGCGGGCTGATCGCGGACCCGGCCCGGGCCAGAGAGAGGAGACGCGCGTGACGGAAGTCGCTCGCAAGGAGCCGGCCGCCGCCATGGCCGCGCACCGGGCGGCCGTGGCCGCGCTGCGCCGGGAGTACGAGACGATCCCGCCCGGGGCCCCGGTGCGGCTGGCCAAGCGCACGTCGAACCTGTTCCGGTTCCGCGACCCGGCCCGCGACCGGAGCGGCCAGAGCTACCCCGGCCTGGACGTGTCCGCTTTTGATCACGTGCTCACCGTCGACCCGGCCACCCGGACCGCCGTGGTTGGCGGCATGACCACCTACGAGGCCCTCTGCGACGCGACCCTGCCGTTCGGCCTGATGCCGCTGGTCGTCCCCCAGCTGAAGACCATCACCCTGGGCGGCGCCGTGTCCGGGCTGGGCATCGAGTCCACCTCGCTGCGCAACGGCATGCCGCACGAGTCCGTGCTGGAGCTGGAGATCCTGACCGGCGACGGGCGGGTGGTGACCGCCACCCCCGACAACGAGCACGCCGATCTGTTCGCGGGGTTCCCCAACTCCTACGGCACGCTCGGCTACGCGCTCTCGCTCACCATCGAGCTGGAGCCGGTCCATCCCTACGTGCACCTGCACCACTTCCCGTTCCGCGACCCCCGGGCCTGCATGGACGCCATCACCGAGATCGCGGCCGAGGGCAGCTACCGCGGGCAGCGGGCCGACTTCCTGGACGGCGTGGCCTTCGGGCCCGACGAGCTGTACCTGACCGTCGGCACCTACAGCGACGTCGCCCCCTGGCGCAGCGACTACACCGGCCGGCACGTCTACTACACCTCGATCCAGGGGCCGCACGAGGACTTCCTCACCATCCGCGACTACCTGTGGCGGTGGGACACCGACTGGTTCTGGTGCTCGCGGCCCTTCGGCGTGCAGAAGCCCCTGATCCGGGCCCTGTGGCCGCGCCGCTATCGCCGCAGCGACGTGTACCGGAAGCTGGTCGCCCTGGACCACCGGCTCGGCCTGACCGCCGCTCTCAACGAAGGCCGCCAGCGCCCGGCCCGCGAGGACGTCATCCAGGACGTCGAGATCCCGGTCGAGCGGGGCGCCGACTTCCTCACCTTCTTCGGCGGCCAGGTCGGCATGACCCCGGTCTGGCTGTGCCCGCTGCGGCTGCGGGGCGACCGGGACTGGCCGCTGTACCCGCTCA
>DASXJM010000700.1:0-10802 GCA_036497405.1 Streptosporangiaceae bacterium
GCGGCGTGGCGGTCACCGCCGGCGCCGATGCCGAGCAGCACGCGGCCGCCGGACAGGTACTGCAGGGTGGCGACCTGCTTGGCGGCCCAGGCCACCGGGCGCAGCGGCACGATGAGCACGCCGACGCCGAGCCGGATCCGCGACGTCACGGCGGCCGCCCCGGCCAGCGCGGTCAGGCTGTCCAGCACCGGCACCCCAGTCCCGGCCACCAGCTGGTCGACGACCCAGGCCGACTCGAACCCGAGTTCCTCGGCCTGCCGGGCCGCGGCCGGGACATCACCTGGCTGTCCGTCCCGCCGTGACATCGACGGCATGATCACGCCCAGTTCCACCCTGGCCTCCAGAGCCCCCGGTTGGTTACTTCTTGTTCGTGACCCAATCTTCAGTAAGACTGAGAAATATGGAAGACGGCACTTTGATGTCAGCCACGCACACCGATGTGCCTGCGCCGCCCACCCCAGAGTCGGGCTCCTGCGTGCGGGACACCACCTCGTGCGAGATCCGCGATCTGCTCGATCGGCTGGCCGACAAGTGGTCGCTGCTGGTCATCGAGCTGCTGGGGACCGGATCCCACCGGTTCACCGAGCTGCACCGCGAGATCGACGAGATCAGCCAGCGCATGCTGACCCTGACCCTGCGCCACCTGGAACGCGACGGCCTGGTGACCCGCACCGTCCACCCGGTCGTGCCACCCCGCGTCGACTACGCCCTGACCGACCTCGGCCGGAGCCTGCTGGTGGCCATCGAGGGCCTGGTCTCCTGGACCCGCGCCCACCGCCAGGAAATCGCCACCGCCCGCACCGGTTACGACGCCCGGCGCGAGTCTTCCGCATCGGCCTGAGCCTCTTGGGCCGGGCCCGCAGCCGGCCCTTCCTCCTCACCCGCGCTCTCCCCCGGGTCAGCCACCACGGCCGGCTGGTAGTGCCAGAAGGAGCGGACGGTGCCGGCGATGATGACGACGACGGCGAAGCAGAGGGCGGCCGAGCCGGACCAGGCGATGGTGAGGCCGGTGGCGGCGGCCATGGCCCCGGCCCGGAGATCACCCAGGCGCGGGCCGCCGGTGACTACCACCGTGAAGACGCCCTGCATGCGGCCGCGCATCTCGTCGGGGGCGTAAGTCTGCAGGATGGTCTGCCGGTAGACCACGCTGACCAGGTCGGCGGCGCCGGCCACGGCCAGCAGGACCACAGCCAGCCACAGGCTGCGGGCCAGCCCGGCCGCCACCACGGCCAGGGCCCAGCAGGCCACGGCCCCGATCAGGGCCATGCCCTGGCGCTTGACCCGGCCGATCCAGCCACTGAACAGCCCGGCCAGGATCGAGCCGATCGCGATCGACGAGTAGAGCAGGCCGACGCCGCCGTGGAACCGCACGGCCGCCGCCTCCGGGAACAACGCCCGCGGCATGGCCAGGGTCATGGCCGCGATGTCGAGGACGAACGACATGAGCAGGATCGGGTGCCGGGCGATGAAGCCGATGCCTTCGGCCACCGCCCGGACCCCGGCCCGTCCGGTGGCGGTCACCGGCCGCAGCGACGGCAGCCGGAACGTCGAATACAGCGCGGTGGTGAACAGGATCGCGTCGGCCCCGTAGGCGTAGGCGAACCCGTGCGGCAGCCCCACCAGCACCCCGGCCACCAGCGGGCCGAGGACCTGGCCGATGTTGCCGGCCGTGTAGCTGAGCGTGTTGGCGGCCGGGATCATCGGGATCGGGACGATGGAGGGGATGATCGCGCCCCGGGTCGAGGACGACACCGCGAAGCCGCCCGACTGCACCACGACCAGGGCCAGCAGCAGCCCCACCGATCGCAGCCCGATCAGGGCCTGGGCCAGCAGGACCAGCGTGACGGCCCAGGTCACCGTCGATGACCACAGGTAGAGCCGGCGCCGGTCGACCGCGTCGGCGACCGCGCCCCCGTACAGGCCGAAGATCGTGATCGGGACGAGCCCGGCCAGGCCGGACAGCCCCACGTAGAGGGACGAGTGCGAGTCCGCGTAGATCTGCACCGGGACCGCGACCTCGGTCACCATCGTGCCGATGTAGGAGGCGCCCTGGCCGGCGAACGTACGGCGGAAGGCCGGGACGCTCAGCGGCCGGGTGTCCAGGGCCACCTGCCGGAGGCGGCTCCGGCGGCGGGACGTATTCGTATCACTCACAGGTATCCATCCTGCCAACCGTTTGCATCGTCTGGCTTCCGTTATTCTGCCTATCGATGTCGCAAAGCAGCCAACGGCCCCGCGGAACGGTCAGCGCGCTGACCCATCCCCACACCAGCGAGTTCCTTCACCAGCACGGCCCGGGCGCGGTCGTCCACCGGCACAGCCACGACTATCACCAGCTCATCTACGTCAGCACCGGGGTCCTGGCCATCCACACCGAGCAGGGTGCCTGGATCGCGTCCCGGGACCGGGCCGCCTGGGTCCCGGCGGGCATGTGGCACGAGCACCGGGCCTACGGGCCCACCTCGGTGCACACGATCGGGTTCGACGCGGCGACGGCACCGCTGCCGGACACGTCGCCCACCATCGTGGCCGTGGACAGCCTGCTCCGCGAGCTGTTCGTGGCCGCCACCGAGCCAGAACTGGCCGCCGGCGAAGCCCTGCGGATCAGGGCGGTCCTGCTCGATCGGCTACGCCGGGCCCACGTGCAGCCGCTGGCCCTGCCCGCCGCCCGGGACCCCCGCCTGGCCCACGCCTGCGAGCTGGTGATCGGAGACCTGCGCCAGCCCCGGCCACTGGAGTGGCTGGCCCGCAGGGCCAATGTCAGCGAGCGGACCTTGACCCGGCTGTTCCGGAGCGAGTTCGGCATGACCTACCCGCAGTGGCGGACCAACGTGCGGGTGTTCCACGCCATGATCGAGCTGTCCGACGGGGCCACGGTCACCGAGACCGCGCACGGCTGCGGCTGGGCCACCACCAGCGCGTTCGTGGACACGTTCACCCGCACCATGGGCCAGACCCCGGGCGCCTACCGCTCCGGCTCAGCCCAGCCGGCCGGGTCAGCTGGCCGGCGCCCAGCCCAGGGCGGGGCCTAGCTTCTGGGCGATGTCGGTGAGGATCTGGACGTAGTCGTCGGGCTCGAAGCTGAACGGGAGGGCGAACGCGACCTCGGTGACGTCGCGGAAGCCGGCGTGCACGTAGAGCTGCTCGGCGATCTGGTCGGCGGTGCCGATCAGGTCGCGGGCGAACAGCATCCCGGCTGGCCCCTGCGGCGAGGCCGTGCGCGGGGTGCGGGCCGCGACGTAGGCGGCGTACCGGTCGCGCTGGGCGGCGGTGGCACTGTCGGTGGGGATCACGACCAGGCCCTGTGACACCCGGGCGCCCGGCCCGTCGGGGTGGGCGGCCCGGAAGGCCTGGATGTGGGCGTGCTGGATCTCAGCGAAGTCCCACTGCCCCTCGGCCAGCGCGGGCCCGTCGGCGGGCGCTGGCGCTTCAGCCCGGACCACGCTGCTGGTCAGGAAGTTCATGCCGTGCTCACCGGCCCACCGGGCCGAGCTGAGCCCGGCGCCGCCGTACCACAGGCGGGCGCGCAGCCCGGGAGCGTGCGGCTGGACCCGGTCGGAGAACTCCTCGAAGCCCACGGTGCCGCTGAACTGGGCCGCGGGCTGGCCGGCGACCAGGTCGAGCAGGCGTTCGACCCGGTGGTAGCTGAAGTCCTCCTGATCGGCGGTGTCCGGGTAGAGCGCCCCCTTGATGTCGTCGTAGTTGCGGGGCGGTCCCACGCTGATCCCGGGGTTGAGCCGGCCGCCGGACAAGATGTCCACCGTGGCCAGGTCCTCGGCCAGCCGGAGCGGGTTCTCCCAGCCGAGCGGGATGACCGCGGTGCCCAGGTCGATGCGGCTGGTCCGCTGGGAGGCCGCGGCCAGCACGGCCACCGGTGAGGAGATGCCGTACTGCAGGTGCCGGTGCCGCACCCAGGCGCTGTCGAACCCGAGCCGCTCCCCCAGCTCGATGATCTCCAGCGTGGTCTCGTGGCCGGGCCGGGGATCGTCCCCGTTGAACAGCCCGATGGTCAGAAACCCCAGCCGCTCCAGCGCGATCCCCGGTACCGGCATGCCGCTCTCCCTCGCCCACGACCGTCTGGCTACGGGGAAACGCTACCGTTCCCGTCGGTGAGGTCGAGTTTGAGGCCTTCGTGGGTGGCGGTGAAGCCGAGCCGGCCGTAGAAGCGGTGGGCGCCGGTGCGGGTCTTGTCGGTGGTGAGCTGGACCAGGGCGCAGCCGCGGCGGCGGGCTTCGGCGATGGACCAGGTGAACAGGGCCTCACCCAGGCCCCGGCCGCGCAGGGCGGGGGCGACGCGGACGGACTCGATCTGGGCCCGGAGGGCGCCGCGGCGGGACAGGCCGGGGATGAACGACAGCTGCAGGGTCCCGACGACCCGGCCGTCGACGTCGGCGACCAGCAGGAGCTGGGCCGGGTCCTGGTCGATGACCTGGAAAGCCCGCTCGTAGGCGTCCCGGTCGGCCTGGCCGCGGATGCCGTCGCGAGTAGCGCCGAGGTCGTCGGCGGCCAGCAGAGCCACCAGGGCGGGCAGATCGGGCCGCCGGGCCCGGCGCAGCGCAACCTGGGTGCCGTCCAGGTCGACCGTGGCCAGCAGGCCGCCTGAGCTGGCGGCTGAGCCGGTGGTGAGCCCGGGACCGGCCCCCGACGGCCCCGGACTCACCACCACCGCCTGCGCGGTCCCGCGGCGGCAGCTTGCATCACGACGCCGGGGTGAGCTTCAGGTAGAAGACCCCGTTGTCGTAGAGCTCCGCGCCGGCCCGGTCCCAGTTGGCCGGGGGTGCGTCCGCGGCGAACAGCCGCGGGCCGGACCCGCGGGTCACCGGGTAGACGAACAGGTGCAGCTCGTCGACCAGGCCGTCGGCCAGCAGCGCGCGGACCAGGGTGGCGCTGCCGCTGACGTACAGGCCGCTGGCGCTGTCGTCCTCCTTCAGGCGCTGGATCTCCTTGGCGTCGTAGCGCCCGATGATCTGGGAGTTGCGCCAGGTGGTCTCGGTCAGCGTCGACGTCACCACGTACTTGACGGTGTCGTTGAAGAACGGCGCGCCGGGGTCGTCCTCCACGGTGCGCTGCGACCAGGCCGGCTCGAACATCTGGTACGTGGTCCGGCCCAGCAGGATGCCGTCGCTGGCGCTGACCACCTGCCCGATCGCTTCGCCCATCCGCGGGTCGAATCCGTAGTCAGCGGTCCAGGTCGGGGCGTCGATCACTCCGTCCAGGCTGACGAACTCGTGCACCCGGATCGGTGCCATGTGTCCTCCTGCCGTGCGGTGTTGTCACGTTGGCCGGCCGTGCCAGCACACTCGATCTTGGTCAGCCTATTCGGCCTGTGGTCCTATGACGTGGTCCAATCGCCGCCCTATAAATAGATCCAATTTTGACCGCGGAGAGTAGTTTCTGGAGCATGGAGCTCGATGTCGCCTTTCAGACGGGGATCCCGTTGCGCCGTCAGCTGGAGGACGCGCTCCGGGTCGCGATCCGGTCCGGCCGGCTGACTCCGGGCGCGGTGCTGCCCCCCAGCCGGGACCTGGCCCAGCAGCTCGGGGTGTCCCGGGGGGTGGTGGTGGGCAGCTACGCCCAGCTGGCCGCCGAGGGGTACCTGGCCGCCCGGCGCGGGTCGGCCACCCGGGTGGCCCGGCTGCCCGAAACCGTGAGCCCGGCCCCGCGGGCTCCGCGGCCGGAACCGCAGCGATACCGCTACGACCTGCGGCCCGGCCAGGCCGACTACCACGCGTTCCCGCGCGCCCGGTGGAAGGCCGCCCTGCTGCAGGCGCTGCGGGAGCTGCCCGACCGGCGGCTGGGCTACGGCGCCCCGCGGGGCAGCTACGAGCTGCGCAGCGCGATCGCCGGGTACCTGGCCCGGATGCGCGGGGTGGTGGTGGAGCCTGACCAGGTCGTGGTGTGCTGCGCGGCCTCCCAGGCGCTGACCGTGATCTGGGACGTGCTGCGCCGCCGCGGCGTGCGCCGGGTGGCGATCGAGGACCCAGGCTGGCGCTGGCAGCGTTACACCGCCGAGCACGCCGGGCTGGACGTGGTGCCGGTGCGGGTGGACGCCGACGGGCTGGTCGTCCCGGAGCTGGCCGCGGCCGGGGTGGACGCGGTGGTGATCACCCCGGCCCACCAGTACCCGACCGGAGTGGTGATGACCGCCGAACGCCGGTCCGCCCTGCTGGCCTGGGCCCATGAGCGGCAGGGGCTGATCATCGAAGACGACTACGACGTCGAATACCGGTTCGGGCGCGAGCCGGTGGCGTCCCTGCAGGGCCTGGCTCCGGACCGGGTCGTGTTCGTGGGAACCACCAGCAAGACGCTGGTCCCGGCGCTCCGGCTGGCCTGGATGGTGCCGCCGGGCGGCATGATCGACGAGGTGGAGGACGTGCTCCGGATCACCGGGGTGGTGCCGCCGACCCTGGACCAGGCGGCGCTGGCCTTCTTTATCGCCGATGCCGCGCTTGAACGCCACCTGCGGTCGATGCGGCGCCGGTACCGGGCCAAGCGGGACATCCTGGTCGACGCGCTGCACCGGTACCTGCCCGAGGCCCGGATCCAGGGCACGGCCGCGGGCCTGCATCTGCTGGCCCAGCTGCCGGACGGCGCCGACGAGCGCGCCATCGGGCTCGGGGCCCGGGACGCCGGGGTGGCCGTGCACGAACTGCACCGTCACTGCACCACCGTGGCGCCGTACCCGCCGGCCCTGCTACTGGGCTTCGCCCTGCCCGGCGAGTCCGACCTGGCCCCCGCGATCCGGTTGCTGGCCGGGGTGGCGCGCGACGGTGCGCTAGCCTCCCGATCATGACTGTGACGCGCATTCAGCCGGACCAGGTGGAGACGTTCAGCTTCGACTGGGGGACGATGAAGTGGTTCGTGTCCCCGGTGACGATTCCGGGCGCGGCCAATTCCCAGGGCGAGGTGATCATCAACCCCGGGCAGGGCCACGTCCGGCACCTGCACGAGCAGGCCGACGAGCTGATCTATGTGATCTCCGGGACCGGCACCCAGACGGTCGGGGACGAGGAGTTCCCGGTCACCGAGGGCGACGTGGTGTACATCCCGATGAACACGCTGCACTCCACGATGAACACCGGCTGGCGGACGCTGCGGCTCATCGTCACCTACACCCCCGGCGGCGAGGAGCAGGCCCTGACCGGCCTGCCCGATTTCACCCGCCACCCGGCCGGCGACGTCGTGGACTGGGAACGGCCCGCTCACTGAGAGCTATAGGCAGCCGGGTCTTGATCATTTAGTGTCGTCAGAAAGGGGTCATAGAGGCGGAGGCTCGATGACGCGGCAGGGCCAGATCCTTCAGGTCATCGAACGCTACGTCGCGACCCACGGGTGCTCCCCCAGCAACCGGGAGATCGCGGCCGCGGCCGGGCTGCGGAGCCCGTCGACCGTCCTGCGCTACCTCAGGCAGCTCAAGGCCGACGGCTACCTGACCTACCAGCCGGGGGTGCCGCGCACGGTGCGGGTGCTGCCCCGGCCCCGGCCGCCCGCCGATGACGAGCAGGTCCTGGACATCCGGGATCCGGACAAAGTGGTGTGGGTGCCATTCCTCGGCCGCATGCCCCGGGACATGGCGGTGGCCCGCGAGGAACTGCGCCTGCTGCACGTGGCGCCGGGCTCGGTGACCGCCCCCGGCGTCCGCCCCGGCGACTGGGTGGTGGTCCGGCGGCCGCCGGGCGGGCCGCAGCACGGCACGGTGATCGCGGTGCTGCGGCAGGTGGAGCCGGTTACTTCACCGTGACCGCGCAGGCGGCCCGGCCGCCCTTCTCCAGGTAGCGCTGGTGGTACTCCTCGGCCCGGTAGAACGCCGATGCCGGGGTGATCTGGGTGACGATCGGCCGCTTCAGGGTTTCCTGGGCCTCGTCGCGGGACTCGGTCGCGGCGGCCTGCTGGGCCTCGTCGTGAACGAAGATCGCCGAACGGTACTGGCTGCCGAAGTCGAACCCCTGCCGGTTACGGCTGGTCGGGTTGTGGATGTTCCAGAACGTCCGCAGCAGGTCGGCGTAGCTGACCTGGGCCGGGTCGAACCAGACTTCGACCGCTTCGGCGTGGCCGGTGCGGTGGCCGCAGACCTTCCGGTAGGTCGGGTCGGGCACGTGCCCGCCGGTGTAGCCGACCGCGGTCACCAATACCCCGGGGATAGCGCGAAATTCGGCCTCGACACCCCAGAAGCAGCCGGCCGCGAACGTGGCCCGCTCGGCCCCGGCCGGCCCGTGGCCCTCGAACGGCGGCGGGGGCGCGGGGTGGGTCTCGCTTGAGTTCCTCAGCTTCAGCACGTCACTTCTCCTCGGCGGCCGGGTCGGCCGTGGGCGCGAACTCCAGCGCGGCCGAGTTGATGCAGTAGCGCTGGCCGGTCGGCCGGGGGCCGTCGCGGAAGACGTGGCCCAGGTGCCCGCCGCAGCGGCGGCACAGCACCTCGGTGCGGCGCATGAGCATGCTGTGGTCCGGGCGCAGCTCGACGGCCTCGGCGACGGCGGGCTCGAAGAAGCTGGGCCAGCCAGTGCCGGAGTTGAACTTGGCGTCGGACTTGAACAGCTCGCTGCCGCAGCCCGCGCACTGGTAGGAGCCGGTCTCCTTGTTACGGAGCAGGGCACCGGTGAACGCCATCTCGGTGTGGCCCTTGCGCAGCACGTTGTACTGCTCGCGGGTCAGTTCCTGCTGCCACTGCTGGTCGGGCTTCTGGATCTCAGCCGCCGGCTCCTGAGCGGCCGGCTTGCGGGCCCGGTCCTTCATGCGGAACATCGGTTCCTGCCTTTTCTCTTGGCTCCTGTACGTTGTACAACAGCCGGCCGGGCCGATTGATGCCCGGCAGCAGGTGCGGTCAGACCTGGCCGATGATGTGCTGGGCGTAGGCGTTGAGGGTGGTTTCGGCGTCGTCGTGCATGAGGTAGACGCTGAAGTTGCCGGCGCCAATCTCACGCAGCTCGGCCAGGCGGTCGCGGTGGGCTTCGGCCGGGCCGAGCAGGCAGAAGCGGTCCACCACCTCGTCGGGGACGAAGTCGGTGGTGGGGTTGCCGGCCTTGCCGTGGTGGGAGTAGTCGTAGCCCTCGCGGGCCTTGATGTAGTCGGTCAGGGCGCGCGGGATCATCTCCCCCGAGCCGCCGTAGCGGTTGACCAGGTCGGCGACGTGGTTGCCGACCATGCCGCCGAACCAGCGGGACTGGTCGCGCATGTGGGCCAGGTCGGTGCCGACGTAGGCGGGGGCGGCCACGCAGATGGTGACGTCGGCCGGGTCCCGGCCGGCCGCGGCGGCCGCGGCCCGGACCGTGCCGATGGTCCAGCGGGCGATGTCGGGGTCGGCGCACTGGAGGATGAAGCCGTCGGCTTCCTCCCCGCACAGCTTGAGGGCCTTGGGCCCGTAGCCGGCCATCCAGATCTCGAGCTTGCCGTCGCGCACCCACGGGATGCGCACGGTGGTGCCGTCGTAGTCGACCGGGCGGCCCTCGGCCAGGTCCCGGATGACCCCCATGGCGTGCGACAGCGTGGCCAGCGACGCCGGCTTGCGGCCCAGCACCCGCAGGGCCGAGTCACCGCGCCCGATGCCGCACACCGTGCGGTTCCCGAACTGGTCGTTCAGGGTGGCGAACAGGGACGCGGTGACCGACGGCTCGCGGGTCAGCGGGTTGGTGACGAACGGGCCGACCTTGACCCGGCTGGTCCGCGCCAGGATCTGCGCGTAGACCACGAACGGCTCCTGCCACAGCACGTGCGAGTCGAACGTCCACACGTGGCTGTAGCCGAGCGCGTCGGCCTGGCGGGCCACGTCGATGACACGCTGAGCCGGCGGATCGTTTTGCAGGACCAGACCTATGTCCACCGTGCATCCCTCCCCGTGGTCAGATTTATATATCGAAGGTCACTATCCGAGATACTGGCAGGTACCGCGGGCCAGGTATTTACCTCGCCCGGGCGAGCCGTGCCACTCCCCGTTCTCGATCAGGACGTCGCCCCGGGACAGCACGGTCTTGACCTGCCCGGTGACCTCGCGGCCCTCGTAGGCGGAGTAGTCCACGTTCATGTGGTGCGTGGCCGCGGACAGCACGTGCTTGGCGGTCGGGTCGTAGAGCACGATGTCGGCGTCGGAACCGGGCGCGATCGTGCCCTTGCGCGGATACAGCCCGAACATCCGGGCCGGGGTGGTCGAGTTGACCTCGACCCACCGGGCCGGGGACAGCTCGCCGTCGGCCACGCCCTGGTGCAGCAGGTCGATCCGGTGCTCGACCCCCGGGATCCCGTTCGGGATCTTGGAGAAGTCGCCCTGGCCCAGTTCCTTCTGGTCCTTGTAGCAGAACGGGCAGTGGTCGGTGGAGACTACCGACAGGTCGTTGCTGCGCAGGCCGCGCCAGATGTGCGGCCAGTGCTCCTTGGGCCGCACCGGCGGCGAGGCCACGTATTTGGCCCCCTCGAACCCGGGCTTGTCCAGGTCGTCCTGGGACAGGTACAGGTACTGCGGGCAGGTCTCGGCGAACACCGGCCGGCCGTCGTCGCGGGCCTCGGTCACCGCGTCCAGGGCCTGCTTGGCCGACAGGTGCACGATGTACAGCGGCGCCCCGGCCACCTGGGCCAGCCGGATGGCCCGGGAGGTGGCCTCCCCTTCGAGTTCCGGCGGGCGGGTCCGGCCGTGCCAGCCCGGGTCGGTGTGCCCGGCGGCCAGGGCCTGCCGGACCAGTTCGTCGATGGCGATGCCGTTCTCGGCGTGCATCATGATCGTGGCGCCGTTGCCGGCCGCCCGCTGCATGGCCCGCAGGATCTCGTCGTCGGTCGCGTAGAACACGCCCGGGTAGGCCATGAACATCTTGAAG
>DASXJM010000701.1:0-20150 GCA_036497405.1 Streptosporangiaceae bacterium
AGGCCCAGTTCGCGCGCGATGAGCAGGCGCTGGACCTCCGAGGTGCCCTCGCCGATCTCCAGGATCTTGGCGTCGCGGTAGAAGCGGCCGACCGGGTATTCGTTCATGAAGCCGTAGCCGCCGAAGATCTGGGTGGCGTCGCGGGCGTTGTCCATGGCGGCGTTGGAGGCGGTCAGCTTGGCGATGGCCGCTTCCTTCTTGAATGGCTGCCCGGCCAGCATCCGGGCCGCGGCGTCGTAGTAGGCCAGCCGGGCCACGTGGGCGCGGGCCTCCATGTCGGCGATCTTGAACTGCAGGCCCTGGAACCGGCCGATCGGGCCGCCGAACGCGTCCCGCTCATGCACGTAGCGGACGGACTCGTCGACGCAGCCCTGGGCCAGGCCGACCGACAGGGCCGCGATGGCGACCCGGCCCTCGTCCAGGGTGGCCAGGAACTGGGCGTAGCCACGGCCGCGCTGGCCGAGCAGGTTGGCCTCGGGGACCTGGCAGCCGTCGAACGACAGTTCGCGGGTGTCCGAGGCCGACCAGCCCACCTTGGAGTACTTCTTGGACACGGTGAAGCCCGCCGTGCCCGACGGGACCAGGATCGTGGAGATCTCCGGCTTGCCGTTGTCGCGGGTGCCGGTGACCGCGGCCACCCCGACCACCGCGGTGATCGTCGTGCCGGAGTTGGTGATGAACGCCTTGGTCCCGTCGATCACCCAGCTGCCGTCCTCCAGCCGGGCCCGGGTTCGCATGGCCCCGGCCACGTCGGACCCGCCGCCCGGCTCGGTCAGGCCGAACGCGCCGAGTTGCTCGCCCGAGCACAGCCGGGGCAGCCACTGCTGCTTCTGCTCTTCGGTGCCGTAGCGGTAGATCGGCATGATGCCCAGCGACACCCCGGCCTCGACCGTGATGGCCACCGACGAGTCGACCCGGGCCAGTTCCTCCAGGGCCAGGCACAGGGCGAAATAGTCCCCGCCCATTCCGCCGTACTCCTCGGACACCGGCAGGCCGAACAGTCCCATCCGGCCCATCTGGGCCACGATCTGGTACGGGAACTCGGCGCGCTCGTACAGTTCGCCGATGACCGGGGCCACCTGGTCCCGGGCGAACTCCTCGACCGTCTTGCGCAGCGCCTCGTGCTCTTCATCCAAGCGGTTGTCGATCATCGTTGCTCCTCGGGCTGGATGACGGCCAGGGTCTCGTCCATGCGGACCGGCTGTCCGGGCTTGACGGTGAGCTCGGCCACCACGCCGTCGGCGGGGGCGGTCACGGTGTGTTCCATCTTCATGGCCTCCACGATGACCAGCGGCTGCCCGGCGCTCACCTGCTGGCCGGCCTCGGCCAGCGCGGCCACCACCGTGCCCGGCATGGGCGCGCGGACCACGCCGTCGGCCCGGCCAGCGGCGGCGCCGGACCCGGTCCGGGCCGCGACCGGGCGCCGGACGGTCAGGGCCCAGGTCTGGCCGTCGCGGCTCAGCCACCGGGCGCCGTCGTCACCGTCCCGGCCGGCGGCCCGGCCGATCGCATATCGCTTCATTTTTTTACCGAAGGTCACGGTCATGACCCCCGCATCGACCCGGGCCCGGGCCGGTACGGGTTCCGCGTCGCCGATCATCACCTCGGCTCCGGCCGAAGGCAGCCCGCGCACCCGGACCTGGGTCATCGCGCCCGGCCCGTGCTCGACCTGCAGCCGGGTCCAGGCGGGGGCGCCGATCCGCCAGCCGTCGGGCACGTCCCACGGGTCGGTGACCGGCCCGGACGGCTCGGCGGCCAGCAACCGGTCCAGGGCCGCCGCGGCCAGCACCTCGTCCGGCGGCGGGGCCGGCTCGAAGGTCAGCCGTTCGGCCAGCCCGGTGTCGAGCCGGCCCGCGGCCACGTCGGGGTCGGCCAGCAGGGCCCGCAGGAAGCTGATGTTGGTGGTCACGCCGAGCAGCACGGTGTCGGCCAGCGCGCGGTCCAGCCGGGCCCGGGCCGTGGCCCGGTCCGGCCCCCAGGCGATCACCTTGGCCAGCATCGGGTCGTAGGCGCTGCCCACCTCGGTGCCGGCCGACAGCCCGGAGTCGACCCGCACCCCCGGCCCGGTGGCGTCGCGGGTGACCAGCACCGTTCCCCCGGTGGGCAGGAACCCGCGGGCCGGGTCTTCGGCGTAGACCCGGGCTTCCATGGCGTGGCCATCCAGCCGGACCTCGGCCGGGCCGAACGCCAGCGGCTGCCCGGCCGCCACCCGCACCTGCCACTCGACCAGGTCCAGGCCGGTGACCAGCTCGGTGACCGGGTGCTCGACCTGGAGCCGGGTGTTCATCTCCATGAAGTAGAACTCGTCCGGGTCCGCCCCGGAGACGATGAACTCCACCGTGCCCGCACCGGTGTAGCCGACGCTGCGGGCCGCCTCCACGGCGGCCGCGCCCATGGCCTGGCGGCGGGCCGGGTCCAGCAGGGGCGAAGGCGCCTCCTCGATGATCTTCTGGTGCCGCCGCTGCAGGCTGCACTCGCGCTCGCCCAGGGCCACGGTGGTCCCGGCCTCGTCGGCCAGCACCTGGATCTCGATGTGGCGGGGCCGCTCGACGAACCGCTCCACCAGCAGCGTGTCGTCGCCGAAGGCGGCCCGGGACTCGCGCCGGGCCGCCTGCAACGCGCCGGGCAGGGCGCCGGCCGTCTCGACCAGGTGCATGCCCTTGCCGCCGCCGCCCGCGGACGGTTTGATCAGCAGCGGGTAGCGGAACCCGGCCAGCGCCTCGATCAGCTCGGCGTCCGACATCCCGGGCGCGCCCGCGCCCGGCACCACCGGCACCCCGGCCGCGGCCACCCGGGCCTTGGCCGCGATCTTGTCGCCCATGGCGTCGATGGCGGCGGCGGGCGGCCCGATGAACACCAGCCCCGCGTCGGCGCAGGCCCGGGCGAAGGCCGCGTTCTCGGACAGGAATCCGTACCCCGGGTGGATGGCCTCCGCGCCGGACTGGATGGCCGCGTTGACGACATTCGGGATATGCAGATAACTCCCGGCCGCGGCGGCCGGGCCGATCCGGATCGCCTCGTCGGCCTCCCGGACGTGCCGGGCCCCGGCGTCGGCGTCGCTGTACACGGCGACGCTGCCGATGCCGAGGCGGCGCAGCGTGCCGATGACCCGGACCGCGATCTCGCCCCGGTTGGCCACCAGGATCTTCGTGAACATCGTCCTCACATCCGGAACACGCCGTAGCGGACGTCGTCCAGCGGCGCGTTGGCCGCGGCCGACAGGGCCAGCCCGAGCACGCGCCGGGTGTCGAGCGGGTCGATGATCCCGTCGTCCCACAGCCGGGCCGTCGAATAGTACGGGTTGCCCTGGTGCTCGTACTGCTCGCGAATCGGCCGCCTGAACTCCTCCTCGGCGTCGGCGGCCCACTCCTCGCCGCGGCCGGTCAGCTGGTCGCGGCGGACGGTGGCCAGCACGCTGGCCGCCTGGTCACCGCCCATGACCGAGATCCGGGCGTTCGGCCACATCCACAGGAAGCGGGGGGAGTAGGCCCGGCCGCACATCGCGTAGTTGCCGGCCCCGAACGAGCCCCCGATGATCACGGTCAGCTTGGGCACCCGGGCGCAGGACACCGCGGTGACCATCTTGGCCCCGTGCTTGGCGATGCCGCCCGCCTCGTACTGCTGGCCGACCATGAACCCGGTGATGTTCTGCAGGAAGATCAGCGGGATCTTGCGCTGGTCGCACAGCTCGATGAAGTGGGCGCCCTTGAGGGCGGACTCGCTGAACAAGATGCCGTTGTTGGCGATGATGCCCACCGGGTGGCCGTGGATCCGGGCGAACCCGGTGACCAGGGTCGGCCCGTAGGACGCCTTGAACTCCGCGAACCGGCTCCCGTCGACGATCCGGGTGATGACCTCGCGCACGTCGTAGGGGGTGCGCAGGTCGGCCGGGACCACCCCGTACAGCTCGGCCGGGTCGACGGCCGGTTCTTCGCTCGGGCTCACCTCCCACGGTCGGGGCGCCCGCGGGCCCAGGGTGGCGACGATCGAGCGGACGATGCGCAGGGCGTCGGTGTCGTCCTCGGCCAGGTGGTCGGTGACCCCGGACACCCGGCTGTGCAGGTCGCCGCCGCCCAGTTCCTCGGCCGTGACCACCTCGCCGGTGGCCGCCTTGACCAGGGGCGGGCCGCCCAGGAAGATCGTGCCCTGGTTCCGGACGATGACCGCTTCGTCGCTCATGGCCGGCACGTAGGCGCCGCCGGCCGTGCAGGACCCGAGCACCGCCGCGATCTGGGCGATCCCGCGGGCCGACATGGTGGCCTGGTTGCGGAAGATCCGGCCGAAGTGCTCCCGGTCCGGGAACACGTCGTCCTGGCGGGGCAGGAACGCGCCGCCCGAGTCGACCAGGTAGATGCAGGGCAGGTGGTTGTCCAGCGCGACCTCCTGGGCGCGCAGGTGCTTCCTGACCGTCATCGGGTAGTAGGTGCCGCCCTTGACGGTGGCGTCGTTGGCCACGATCACGCACTCGCGCCCGGACACCCGGCCCACGCCGGTGATGATCCCGGCCGCGGGCGCGTCCCCGTCGTACAGGCCGTCCGCGGCCAGCGGCGACAGCTCCAGGAACGGGGAGCCCGCGTCGGTCAGCGTGTCGACCCGGTCGCGGGGGAGCAGCTTGCCGCGGTCGGTGTGCCGCTGCCGGGCCCGTTCCGGGCCGCCCTGGGCCGCGGTGGCCAGCCGTTCCCGTAGCTCCGCGGCCAGCGCCTCGTGCGCGGCCGAGTTGCGCTTGAACGCCTCACTGGCTGAGTCAGCCCCACCGGAATCGGTCGCCATGAATTCAGGTTAACGATCGTTAACAACTCTGTCTACTATGGGGTCATGACCGCAGACACCCGCCCGGCCACCACCCGGCGGGAGCAGATCCTGGCCGTGGCCGCCGAGCTGTTCGCCCGCCACGGCTTCCACGGCGTGTCAATGGACGACCTGGGCCGGGCGGTCGGCATCTCCGGGCCCGGGCTGTACCGGCACTTCCCGAGCAAGGACGCGATGCTGACCGACATGCTCGTCGGCATCAGCGAGCGCCTGGTCAGCGAGGGCCGGCGGCGCACCGCCGAGGCCGCCGGGCCCGTCGCTCAGCTGCGGGCCCTGATCGGCTGGCACACCGAGTTCGCGCTGAGCGAGCCCGCCCTGATCACCGTGCAGGAACGCAACCTGGCCAACCTGGCCCAGCCCGACCGGGACCGGGTCCGCCGGCTGCAGCGCCGGTACGTGGAGATCTGGGTCGACGTCATCACCGGGGTGGTGCCCGAGGCCGACGAGGCCACCGCCCGCGCCGCCGCCCACGCGGTGTTCGGCCTGATCAACTCGACCCCGCACAGCGCCCTGCTCGACCGCGAGGCCATGGCCGCCCTGCTCCAGCGGATGGCCTGGGCCGCCCTGACCGCGCCCGTGGACCGGGCGGCGCCACGAAGTTAACGACCGCTAACCCCGGCGCTAACTCAGGCGCAGGTGGTCGTGCAGGGTCCGGGCCACCTGGGCCATGGCGGCCTCGGCGGCGGGCTGGGCCGCGGCCGGGACCCGGGACTCGGTGAGGGCCGCGACCGCGTAGGCGCTGCCGTCGTCGTGCTCGACCACCCCCACCTCGTGCCGCAGGTTGAGCAGGGTCCCGGTCTTCGATGACCACGCCGAGCTGTCCGAGCTGAAGTCCGGGGCCAGCCGGTGCCGGACCAGGTTCTGGGCCATCAGCCCGCGGACCCGGGCCGCCACCTCGGCGGGCAGTTTCGACGGCGTCCACAGGGCCTGCAGCAGGTCGGTGAAGGCGCGGGCCGACCCGGCGTTGGCCCGGGTCACGTCCAGCTGCCCGATGGGGTGGCCCCGGCCCGGCGTCCGCGACCCGATGGCCAGCGCGTGGGCCAGGAACTCCTCACCCGGCGCGAACCGCTCGGACGGGGTCTCGGTCAGCTCGCGCAGCCGGTGCCGGACGCTGAGACCGGTGACGCCCGCCTCGCGCAGGGCCTGCTCGACCTCGGCCGGCGGCACCAGCTCGAACAGTGCGTCGGCGGCCGCGTTGTCACTGACCGCCGTGCTCAGGTACAGCAGATCGTCGAGGGCGATGCGGGCCGGGTGCCGGAACCGGCTCAGCCCGCCCGGGCCGCCGGGCACGGCCGGCCCGGGCCGGACCTCGATCACGGTGGCCCCGTCCAGCCGCCCGTCGTGGATCCGGCTCAGCACGGCCACGGCCAGCGGCACCTTGACCAGCGAGGCGACCGGGAACTCGACCTCGGGGTCCAGCCCGATCTCCTCGCCGGTGGCCAGGTCTCGGACCAGGAACGATCCGGACAGGCCCGCGTCGGCCAGCAGGTCCCGGGCCTCCTGCCGCACCCGTTCGGCGTTCATGTCCCTCCCAGGGCCCAGGCGATCGCCGCCCCCAGGCCGGTCCGCAGCCGGTCCGGGTCGTCACCGGCGGCCACGCTCACACGGTAGCCGCGGGCCACCGGTGACCCGGCCAGCGGGCGATGCCGCAGTCCCAGCTCGGTGGCCTGGCCGGCCGAGCAGAGCAGCAGGTCACCGGCCCGGATGGTCTCGGCCGCGGCGGCCACCAGTGAGGCCGCGACCGAGATCTGGGCCGGCAGCAGCGCGGCCCGGTGGCCCAGCTGCTGCAGCTGGTCCCGGATGTGGGGCACGTCGTCTTCGGGCTGGATCCAGATCCGCCGCACCGGCCGTTGGGTGCGGCCCGGCCGCAGGCTGTCAACCCGGAACGCGCCCCGCTGGCCGGCCGTGGCGGCCACGCCGAGCGGCACGGTCCAGTCCGCGCCGGCCGGGGGCACTGCGACCAGGGCCGCCCGGACCTGGGCCGTGGCCACCAGCTCGGCCCGCTGGGCCGGCCCGGCCGGGCGAAACTCCAGCACGACGCCCTGCTCGTGGGCGGCCGCGCTCAGCGTGGCCAGGGCCAGGACCGGGCAGGTCTCGGGCACGGCCAGGCTGAGCGGGCGGAGCCGGGCCTGCTCGGCGTGGAACTCCAGCGCCTCGGCCAGCTGCACCAGGCGCTGGGCCGACGGCAGCATGTCCCGGCCGAACGAGGTCAGGGCGGCCCGCCGGGTCGACCGGTCGAACAGCCGCTCCCCGAGGTGCTCTTCCAGGGCGGCGATGCGGCGGCTGGCCACCGACTGCGGCACCCGGGCCGCGGCCGCGCCGAGGGTGAAGCTGCCGCGCTCACCCACGAGCACGAACACCCGGCAGGCCGCGACCAGATCCATGACCGCACTGTATGCCGAAGCAGCATGGAACTCATCACTACCGTCTTTGACGGCATGACCAAGCCCGGCCAGGCTGGCCCGCATGACCTTTCGCCTTTCCCGTTCCATCCCGCTGGTGCTGGCCGCGCTGATGTCCTCGCTGTCCCTGCTGACCGGGCCGTCGCCGGCGCGGACCGGCTCGGCGTTCGATCGGCTGGAAGCCCAGTTCCACGCCCACCTCGGGGTCTATGTGCTCGACACCGGGACCGGCCGCACGGTCAGCTTCCAGGCCGGCCGGCGGTTCGCCTTCTGCTCGACCTACAAGGCGCTGGCCACCGGGGTCCTGCTCAGGCAGGGCGCGCCGCTCAACCGGGTCATCCACTACCGCGCGTCCGACCTGGTCGCCTACTCACCCATTACCTCGCAGCACGTGGCCACCGGCATGACCTTGGCCGCGGTGATGCAGGCGGCCCTGGAGTACAGCGACAACACGGCCGCGAACCTGTTGCTGGTGCGGCTCGGGGGCCCGCACCAGCTCCAGCAGGATCTGCGCGGCCTCAGGGACCGCACCACCAACTCCGACCGCAACGAGCCCGCGGTCAACACGGCCACGCCCGGCGATCCCCGGGACACCAGCACGGCCCAGGCCCTCGGCACCGACCTGGACCGGTTGGTTCTCGGGCACCTGCTGTCACCCGGCCGCCGGGCGCTGCTGACCGGCTGGCTCCGGCACAACACCACTGGCGGCCCTTACATCCGGGCCGCAGTGCCCGCGGTCTGGACCGTCGGCGACAAGACCGGCAACGGCGACTGGGGCACCCGCAACGACATCGCCATCGCCTGGCCGCCGTACGGGGCCCCGGTTGTCATCAGCGTCCTGTCCAGCCGCGACTCGGCCCACGCCACCTCCGACGACGCCCTGATCGCCGACGCGACCCGCACCGCCCTGGCCGATCTCCGCCTCCGCTGACCGGCGCTTGGCCGCCGGTAAGGCCGGGTAGCCGTCGAGGTAGCTGGCCATCCTGGTCAGCAGGCCGGTGGCGCGCTGCAGGTCGGCCGAGGCGGGCGGGGCGGGCTCGACGGGCAGGCGGCCGACCACGTCCAGGCCGGGGCTGAACGACTCGGCCAGCTGGCCACAGGTCAGGGCGGCGTCTCGTACCGGGCGCGGATCGAGGGTCCACAGCACCTCGAACCGGCGGCTCAGATCGGCGGTCTGGTTCTGGCCCGGGAGCTCCCAGCCGGCCAGGCAGACGGGATAGTCGCGCGCCTCGCAGACCAGGACCCACTCCCGGCGCATCGGGGCCGCGGGCGGAATCGGGACCTGCCGGGGCTCGCCGTCCGCCCCGGCCGGGGCGGGGAAGTCGGCGAAGACCACCACCAGCTCGGCGGTGCGGGCCAGCTCATTCCAGCGGTCTTGCGACCGGCGGTAGAAGCGCTGTTCCTGGAAGCTGCCGAACAAGACGGCCCGCTCGGCCCGAGCACAGTACTCGTCCTCGATCGCCCAGGTCAGCGCGAGCAGCGCGGTTTTGCTCAGAACCTGAGGCTGCAGCCCGGGGTGACGGCGGCGCAGGGCCGCGAACACCGACGGGTCTTCGGCCGGCCGCCCGGCGGCGGCCTGGGCGATGGCCGCGGGCAGGCTCAGACCGGCCGCCCGCTGCCGCTGCACCTCCTCCACCAGCGCGAGGTCGTCCTCGCGGTACCGCCGGTGCCCAGTGGTCATCCGCTGCGGCCGGGGAAAGCCGTACCGCGCTTCCCAGCTGCGCAACGTGGCCGCAGGCAAGCCGCTGCGGTCGGCCAGCTCGCCAATGGTCATTCCGTCGGGCGCTTCGCTCACCGCCAAAACCTCTCGTTATGCATGATGCCTAACTTGCTCTGAAATACCTGTTTAACACCTGCCGGCTCGGAGAGCAGGTCCGAACCCGGGTCAACACAACACACCGTGCAGTAACAAGTGAGGACCAACAACGTGGCACCACTATCCCGCATCACCTCCGCAGTCACCGTGTCGGCAGCCGGCTTCGCCCTAGGTTCGGGACTGCTGATCGGGACCGGGTCTGCCGGGGCGGCCACCGCCGCCCCTGCCGTCCAGGCCCGGATGGCCGCGGCCGCCCAGGACAGCACCTGGGCCCAGGCCACCGCGCAGACGGACCTGGCCGAGATCGCCATCGGCCAGCTCGCCGAGCAGCGGGCCCAGCACTCGGACACCAAGATGATGGCGCAGGTCACCATCAGCGACCACACCAAGGCGCTCGCCTCGCTCAAGCAGGTCGCGTCCCAAGCGGGTATCACCCTGCCCACCGCGCCCAGCCCCACCCAGCAGAGCCAGGCGGCGCAGCTGAAGTCCGTCGCCTCCAGCCAGTTCGACACGACCTACGACTCAATCCAGATCAAGGGCCACGAGCTCAGCATCAGCCAGACCAGGACCGAGCTGGCCAGCGGGTCCAGCAGCGCGGTCAAAGACAACGCCCAGGCCTACCTGCCGGTGGCCGAGAAACACCTGCAGATGGCCGAGAGCGACTTCACGGCGCTGGGCGGCTCGGTATCGGGCGTCAACGCCGGCACCGGTGGCCTGGCCGCGGTCCGGCCTGCCGATGACGCCCCGTGGATCGCCGCGGCTGCGGCCGGGGCGCTGCTTCTGATCGGCACCGGCGCGTTCGGCCTGCGCCGCCGCCTCAGCACCCGCGCCAGCGGCCACTGACGTGACGGACGGCCCGGCCCGCCAGCGGTGGTACGCCCGCCGCTGGTGGGCCCCGCCGGTGGCGGCCGCGCTGGCTCTGCTCGGGGTGGCCACCTGGGGCCTGCTGGCCCACCGGCCGCACCTGCCCAGCGCCGGGCCCGCACCAGCCTGGGCTCACCCCGCCCGGGCCACCATCCGGGCTGCCCCGGCCACCTCCCCGGTTGCGGCGCCATCGGGCCCGGCCATGCCGGCCGTGCTGCCGGTCGGTGCGCAGTCCGTGCATATCCCCAGCCTGCAGGTGTCGGCGGCGGCCATACCGGAATCAGCCGCGGACGGCACCCTGGGCGTGCCCGATGATCCGGCCCGCGTCGGCTGGTGGATGCCGTCCACCTCCGAACTGGTCATCGACGGTCACGTCGACATGGAAGGTGCCGGGCCCGGTGCTCTGTACGAGGTGCGGAATCTGAGCCCGGGAGCCCAGCTGGTTGTGCAGACCGCCGGCGGCCCGGAGCGCTGGACGATCGACGGTGTACGGACCTATCAGAAGGGGCACGTGCCCGCGGGGTTGTTCAGCTGGCAGGGCTCCACGGCTCGTCTGGTCATCATCACCTGCGGCGGTCCCTTCGACTACACCACCCATCACTACTACGACAACGTGGTCGCCTACGGTTCGCCGTCGAGGAGCTGAGCACAATGAAAACTGCCGAGGACATCGTGACCGGGACCGCCGAGCCCTGGCGGGTGATGGCAGCCTGCCGGACGGCCGAACCTGAGTTGTTCTTCCCCATCTCCGCTCAGGGCCCCTCGGTGATCGACGCGGCCCGGGCCAAAAGGATCTGCGCTTCCTGCCCGGTCCGGCCGCAGTGCCTGGACTACGCCCAGGCCACCCACCAGACGTACGGCATCTGGGGCGGCCTCACCGAGCAGGAACGGCAGCGGCCTCGGCGGTAGGTTCGGAGTAGCCCAGGGCCGCGAGCAAGGTACCGGTCAGCCTGCTGGCGGCCGCGGCCGGGCTGAGCCGGTGTGAATGGGTCAGATCCACGATGACTCGTTCGTCGAACAAGGTCACCCACAGCAGTGTGGCGTAGCGGAGGTCCTGGCCGGGGAGAAAACCGGCCTCGATCGCCGCGCCCAGGACCGCGGTCAGCCGCTCGTTCAGCACCGCGATGAACGGGTCGCCGTCGTCGAGCCGGGCCAGGTAGCCGCGCGGCGACCTGAGGTAGACCGCGGCCGGGCCCCAGCTCGCGGCCTGGGTCACCCAGACCTGGCCCATCCGGTGCAGCTGCTCGGCGGCCGCGAGATCGTCCGGTATCGCGTCGAACGCCTCGATCAGGCCCAGGCTCAGCTGGTGGTAGCAGGCGCCGATGGCCTCGTCGGGAGAGGCGAAGTGGCGGTAGGCGGTGGCCGCCGACACCCCGGCCCGGGTGGCCACGTCGGTCAGGCTGAAGCCGGGCCCCTGCTCGGCCAGCAGCGCGGCCACGGCGATCAGGAGAGCGTCGCGGCTGCGCACGGCGTCCCGGCGCCGGCCTCTGGTGATCTCGGGACCGGACATGAGGGCGAGTGTAGAGTGACGTCGCAGTTGAGAAAAATTTCTCACTTAGTTGCGACCGACTCAGGTGGAGCCATGAGCAGCGAATCCGTGCCCGCTGACGAGCCCAGCACGGTGGCCATCGTCGGGGCCGGCGCGATCGGCGGCGTGCTCGCCGACGCGGTCAGCCGGGCCGGGCACGAGGTTGTGCTGTGCGTCCGCACCCCGGTCCCGTCGCTGACCGTCGGCCGCGACGGCGCCGAACGCGAGGTCCCGGCCACGGTGGTGGCCGATCCGGCCGGGCTGGCGGGCCCGGTCGACTGGGTGCTGGTCACCACCAAGGGCCATCAGACCGCCGGCGCCTTCCCGTGGCTGCGGCGGCTGGCCGGGCCGGGCACCCCGGTGGTGGCCGTGCAGAACGGGGTCGACCACGTCCGGCGCCTGGCCGGGGCCAGCCTGCCCGGCCCGGTCCTGCCCGCGCTGGCCTGGATCTGGGCCCGGCGCGAGGAGCCCGGCCGGGTCGCGCACGCGGGCGGGCACCGGCTCATCGTGCCCGAGGTCCCCGTCGGCCGGGCCTTCGCCAACCTGCTGGCCGGCGGCCCGATCGACGTGGAACTGTCGGCCGACTTTGTGACCGACGCCTGGCGCAAACTGCTGACCAACGTGGCGGCCAGCCCGATCACCGCCCTGACCGGCCGGACCATGGAGGTGCTGCACTCGCCCGGCATCGGTTCGCTGGTCCGGGGCCTGCTGGCCGAGGCGGTGGCGGCGGGCAACGCCGCGGGCGCCCACCTGACCGACGCGGACGTGGCCGCCACGCTGGACTGGTACCAGAGCCTGGCCGGCGCCCGCGGCACCTCCATGCTGGAAGACCGGCGAGCTGGCCGCCCCACCGAGCACGACGACATCACCGGCGCCGTCGTCCGTGCCGCCGACCGCCACGGCGTCGACGTCCCGCTCAACCGCGCCGTCCTCGCCCTGCTTACCGCGACCAGCCCGGCCGCCTAGCCCGATCTCCGGTTGGAAGCCCACAGCCGGCGGACAGCCATCAGATCTACTGCCGTGTTCTGTGCCATCGGCCACTCTTAAGAGAAAAGTTTCATCACTGCCGCGTGTATAGCGTCGGCTGCATTGGCCAAGGCTGTAATTTCGGCCGCTCCCGCGGTTATTCCATGAATGAGGCTCTCAATCCGCTTGCGATTTAGCTTCTTCTTTTTCAATGCGCCCTGAAGTGCCTCAGCGTCCGCTCGGATGGGCCCTGCTTCGGGTATTTCGCCTTCTTGCTTCTCCAAGAGTTTCAGTAGACGTTCTATCCGATCCAGCGCATAGGCCCGCTGCGGCCCATCTGGTGCCGTGCGAACCCTGGCGTCGATCATCGCATTTTTCCCGAATGCGACGTGATTGGCTTTAATCTTGTTCGCTTTGTAACTGTCTGCCATTTTATCCTCGTTATTTTGCTCCGGTGGGTTCAGATTTCTTCGAGCTGTCGATGCGCGCCTTACTTCCGATGGCTACGTTTTCTCCCTCAACTTTGCCAACACTGTATTTGTTGACTTTTTTGATTAGTGTCTGCGCTTGTTTGTCAAACTGTTTCATATCAATGTTATGCGCTTTCAAGAACCTTCGAAGGGCCCTCAGCATTGTATGCTCGGCCAAGTATATAAACGTTAGCTCGTCACCAACCACAAAATCGTGGGCGCGCCGGTACCCAATTGCGCCTTCTCTGATACTCCGAGTGGAACCATAATTAAATACATAGCCATTGCGAATACGATACTGGATGTTCCTTTGCTGAATTCTGTCGACCAAAGGAATGATCGCGTACCTGGCGTACATGACTGGAGAGGCCAGCCAGGCTGGTATCACAACGGTGACTCCCGTGACAGCTGCCCGAGCCAGTTGCCGAATCGTATGCTGCTCGTAACGCTGATCGATTCGGAGCAGAGTGCTGTGGAGCGGAGGAAGGCCGTTGAAGAGCCATTCAACCTGAAGCGACCCATTGGCCTGTACTGCGCGTGCGAAAAGTGAAACCACAAGCTGCCCCTTCCAGCCGCCAATTTCTGCACAGAGGTATGTGCGTGCCTCAGGCGTTGGATTGATGCAGCCTTTGAGGAGAAGATCTTCCGGTGCTGCCGCGACGGGCGGCGAAAACTCGTCTGGGAGTAGACGTTTCTCGGCCGCTACGTGCTCGCCGTTAACGAAAAGCCGCTCGCCTACCCTTAGCTCGGTAAACCCCATCTCCTTAAGAGACGATTCTAGTGCCTCGTGTAGCTCAGCCGTCGTGAATTTAATAGGATTTTTTCTTTTTCCGCCACTACCTTTCTTACCAAGCCCGCTATTTATTAGTATTCGACTATGAAGCACTCGGCTGCCGCTACCGACAAAGGCCCGACGCCCACGAAAAACCACTAGGTTTCCGCTCTGTTGTTGCTTGACGGTGTCAAGTCTTTGTTCGATTCGATCGCTTTTTGAGTGTGGTGCATCGCGAGCCCTAAAACGGCCTCGAAGCATCAATCTGGATATGATTTTTACGTCACGTATCCAGCGTTCGTAACCGACTGTGGCGATCGCAAGCATGGTGACGATCGGGATAGGAATCCAGCTCCACGTGATCAGGGAGGTGAAAACAACGAGTAGCAGCAAACAGGCCAAGACGGCGTCGCGCCAAGCGCGGCGGTGGAGTGCGGCCAGCGCCCAGCGTGTGACGACTACGATGTCTGCGCCGGCTGCGGGGGCGACCGCCCGTAATGGCTCCCCGATGATGCGTCGAACCACGAACCGTGCGTAGCGTAGATCCAGCTGCGTCGCGGCCGACAGGTAGCGTGTCGTCTCCCAGTCGATATCCGCAAGAGTCTGAGTTGGTTCGGCGCCGGATTCGTTAGATGACCCGGTCATTGCTTCCGGTGGCGTACCCGCAGGTTGGCGAGATCGATCACCAAGGTCTGCCCGTTGCTCAATCCCGTTCTCTGACACCGATCGACCAGTAGCCGCCACAGGGGAGGGTGAGTGCGGGCCTGCAGTGGAAACTGGGTGGCCGTTGAGCTGGTACGGAGCCGGCTCTTCTGGCTCGGGGCCCGATTCCTGCTGTTGATCCACGTTGATTCCTCGCAGCGCTATCTGCGGATCTGAAAACGTCTCTAAATACGCCAATAACACGTTCTGTGAGGACTAACAAGTGCTGGGCAACTGGCTCTTCAAGAGTCGTTGATCCTTGCCGCAAGCCAAGGCTGATCAGACGCCCGCACAACGGCCAAATGGACTAAGGTGCGGTCGGCGGCAACCGGTACCGGAGCAAGGTGAGTTGCTGCCTCCTCGGGCAACAGGGTCAGCAGCGCGGGGTGCGTGATAGTCATCCGTTCGACCGTCGTAACCTGCACGGCCCGAAGCTCACCAGCTTGGCTATCCGCATCTCCGTCAGATCGGCCATGGACACGGCTAGCTCCTCGCCGAAGCCCGACCTGTGAACCTCAAATTTAGGAATGTTTTACCTTGAGGTCTCTAGGTCGGATCCGTGCGGAATTGTACCGTCAGAAGCCGGAGCACTTGGAGTTCACGGCCGGCTACGGGCCGTTTTCACCCGGAGGTGCACGTGCCCAGGTTCGGTTTGCGGAAGATCCCGCACGTTTTCACCGCGATCGCCGCGAGCGTTCTCGCGCTCGCCAGCTGCTTTGCCGTCACGATCCCGGCCCAGGCCGCGAGTTCGCTCTCGCTGGTGACCCTGCCCGATCAGGGTGAGAACGCGATCTACAACTTCGTGAACTCGGCCACCAGCTCGGTCAACGTGACGATCTACGAGCTGAAGGACACCACTCTGGTCAACGACCTGATCGCCCGCGAGAAGGCCGGCGTGACCGTCCGCGTGATCCTGGACCAGGCGCAGAAGTCGTACGACTCGGCCGCCTACAGCGCGCTGACCAGCGGGGGAGTGGGCGTGGTCTACTCCTCGACCTCGTTCACGTACACCCACCAGAAGACGATCACCGTCGACAGCAAAGAGTCCTACATCAGCACCGGCAACTTCGACACCACGTACTACGCCACCTCCCGCGACTACGGGGTGCTCGACACCAACGCCGCCGACGTGTCGGCGATCACGGCCGTCTTCAACGCCGACTACGCCCACACCTCGATCACCCCCTCCGACGGGACCGACCTGGTCTGGTCGCCGACGGACTCCCAGACGCAGCTGGCGGCCCTGATCAACGGGGCGACCAAGAGCCTGGACGTCGAGCAGGAGGAGTTCAGCGACACCACGCTGATCAACGACCTGGTCGCGGCGGCCAAGCGCGGCGTGACCGTCCGGGTGGTCCTGGAAAACCCGTCCGACTACTCCTCCGAGGTCACCGAGGTCGAGAACGCCGGAGCCAAGGTGACCGGGTACTCGTCGTCGACCGGGTTCTACATTCACGCCAAGACGATCATCGCCGACTACGGAACCTCCAGCGCCAAGGCGTTCGCGGGCTCGGAAAACTTCTCCGCCAACTCGCTCAATAACAACCGGGAACTCGGCCTCATCACTACCGACTCCGGCGTGGTGACCGGCCTGGAAACCACGTTCACCGGTGACTTCACCGGCTCGGCCGCGAACAAGGTCGGCATCATCAGCCCGGGCAGCCTGACCACCGCCACCGGCACGGCGGTCAGCTATCAGGTCCAGGCGATCGACACCGCGACCGGGACGCTGTCGTACTCGGCCAGCGGGCTGCCCACCGGCCTGTCGATCAGCGCCTCGACCGGCGTGATCTCCGGCACCGCCAGCAAGGCCGGTTCCTACAGCGTGACCCTGACCGGCAAGGACTCATCCGGGCCGTCCGGGTCCGTGACCTTCACCTGGACCATCGGGTCCGGTGGCAGCGGCGGCGCGAACACGGTCACCGTAACCAGCCCGGGCGCTCAGAGCACCGCCGTCGGCACCGCGGTCAGCGTGCCGGTCAGGGCCAGCGACTCCGCGTCCGGCCAGACCCTGACCTACAGCGCTGCCGGCCTGCCCGCGGGCCTGTCGATCAGCTCCGCGACCGGGACGATCTCCGGCACGCCCACGACCGCCGGGTCCTACAGCGTGACGGTCACCGCTACCGACACCACCGGGGCCAAGGGCACGGCCAGCTTCACCTGGACCGTCGGCTCCGGGTCCGGCAGCGGCTGCACCGCCGGCCAGCTGCTGGGCAACCCCGGCTTCGAGGCCGGCACCGCGTCCCCGTGGACCGCGTCCTCCGGGGTCATCGCCGACAGCACCAAGGAGCCGCCGCACTCCGGGACCTGGGATGCCTGGCTCGACGGCTACGGCAAGACCACCACCGACACGCTGGCCCAGCCGGTGACGGTGCCCTCCGGCTGTGCCACCGCCAGCCTGAGCTTCTGGCTGCACATCGACACCGCCGAGACCAGCACCAGCACCGCCTACGACACGCTCAAGGTCCAGGTCCTCAACAGCTCCGGCAGCGTGCTGGCCACGCTGGCCACGTTCTCCAACCTCAACGCGGCCACCGGCTACACCCAGCACACTTACAGCCTGGCGGCCTATGCCGGGCAGGCGGTCACGCTCAAGTTCACCGGCGCCGAGGACAGCGAGGACCAGACCTCGTTCGTGGTCGACGACACCGCCCTGAACGTGAGCTAGCCGGCGCCGGGCAGCAGCGGCCGCATGAACGTGCGTTCGTAGCGCAGCACACAGCCGGACTCGTCGCGAATACGGTCGGCCGCGATGAACTCGGGGTCAACGCCGAACCGGCCCCGGTAGACCTCGTAGTCGGCCAGAGAGGGGAACGAGAACAAGGCCAGGGCCTGGTCGCTGGCGCCTTCGGCGGGCAGGAAGTACCCATGGTGCTGGCCGCCGTGCCGGTTCACCAGCTCCATCCAGGCCTGCCCGAACCGCTCGAACGCCGCGATCTGGGCCGGATCGATGGTGTACTCCACGACACACGTGATCATCGGCTACTTCACCACCTGGTAGTGCAGCACCACCTGCTCGAGGAAACTGCTGGCCAGCAGGCAGCCCGCGAACGCGGCCGGGACCGACGACCAGACCGCGATCCGGGACCGGCGGGCCAGCAGGGCCGCCACTGCCACCAGGGCCAGCCCCAGCCACCAGGCCAGGTTGTGGGCGTCCACGGCCGGTACCGCCCGGTGCAGGCACGCCGCGGTCGAGTCGGTGGGCAGGTTGTCGCACACCGACGCCGCGCTGCTGCCGTTGGCGTCGCTCAGCGCGTTGGGAACGTTCGGCCACAGGAACCAGATCAGCACCGCGGCCGGGATGGCGGCCAGATGCCACCAGCTGGTCCGGTCGGCCCCGGCCGATCGCACCTGCCACCACTGGACGATCCCGAAGCCGAACGTCACCACGACCGGGATGACCAGGACCGGCAGCGCGGCGGCCAGTGACTTCTGGCTGGTGACCGCGCCGCCCACCAGCACCACCACGGTGGCGCCGAACACCACGATCCACCCGGTCATGCCGGCCTGGAACGGCCGGACCAGCAGCGGCAGCCGGGGGGTGGCTTCATCGAAGGGGGTGAGGCGGTTCATGGCCCCTATGGTCCCGCAGTCGCGCTGTGCCGTCGCGTCATTATCGGCCGCCAATAGAACCGGAACGGCGGTCGTGCTCGTTGCCCGGGTATGCCGGCCGGGTTAGCCTGGTGCGGCCAGACACGCGGTGATCAAGGCCTTGGGAGGCCGTGTGGCTGTGGGGCTGACCGACCGGCGCGCTGAGCGGGACGCGCTTGACCGGCTCGTCGACGCGGTGCGGAGCGGGGAGAGCCGGACCCTGGTGCTGCGCGGCGACCCGGGGGTGGGCAAGAGCGCGCTGCTGCGCTACCTCATCCAGCAGGCCACCGGCTGCCGGGTGGCGCGGGCGGCGGGTGTCCAGTCCGAGATGGAGCTGGCCTTCGCCGGCCTGCATCAGCTGTGCGCGCCCATGCTGGATCGCGCCGGTCACCTGCCCGCGCCGCAGCGGGACGCGCTGCGGGTGGCTCTCGGCCTGTCAGCGGGCCCGCCTCCGGACCGGTTCCTGGTCGGGCTGGCCGTGCTCGGCCTGGTGTCCGAGGTCGCGGCCGGCGAGCCGTTGATCTGCGTGATCGACGACGAGCAGTGGCTCGACCAGGCGTCGTCGCAGGCGCTGGGGTTCGCCGCCCGGCGGCTGGCCGCCGACAGTGTCGGCCTGGTGTTCGCGGCCCGGCCCCTGGACAGCGAGCTGACCGGGCACCGGCACGACGAGCTGGCCGGGCTGCCCGAGCTGACCGTCGCCGGGCTGCGCGAAGACCACGCCCGGGCGCTGCTGGACTCGGTCCTGCCCGGGCCGCTGGACACCCAGGTCCGTGACCTTATCGTGGCCGAGACGCACGGCAATCCGCTGGCCCTGCTGGAGCTGCCGCGGGGCCTGACCCCGGCCGAGCTGGCGGGCGGTTTCGGCCTGCCGGGAGCCCTGCCGGGCGCGGCCGCGCTGCCGGGGCGGATCGAAGAGAGTTTCCGGCGGCAGCTGGCCGCGCTGCCCGCCGCCACCCGTGAGTTTCTGCTCGTCGCGGCGGCTGACCCGTCCGGTGACCGGGCCCTGGTCGCGCGGGCCGCGCAACGGCTGGGCATCCCGGTCCAGGCCGCCGCGGCCGCCCAGGACGCGGGCCTGCTCGAGCTGGGGGCCCGGATACGGTTCCGGCACCCGCTGCTGCGTTCGGCCGCCTACCGGGCCGCGTCCGGGCCGGACCGGCAGGCCGCCCACGC
This sequence comes from Streptosporangiaceae bacterium, assembly GCA_036497405.1. Taxonomy (GTDB): domain Bacteria; phylum Actinomycetota; class Actinomycetes; order Streptosporangiales; family Streptosporangiaceae; genus Bog-532. The sequence continues at coordinate 19,091 of DASXJM010000701.1, forward strand.
CGCGCTGGCCGCGGCCACCAACCCCGCCACCGACCCCGACCGCCGGGCCTGGCACCGGGCCAAGGGCACAGCCGGCGCCGACGAGGAGGTTGCCGCTGAACTGGAACGATCCGCCGGCCGGGCCCAGGCCCGCGGCGGGCTGGCCGCGGCAGCGGCGTTCGGCGAGCAAGCGATGCTGCTCACCGCGGACCCGGCCGTCCGGGCCGAGCGGGCCCTGACCGCGGCCCGGGCCAGCCTGCAGGCGGGTGCGTTCGCCAAGACCCTGGACCTGCTGGCCAGCGCCGAATCCGGGCCGCTGGACGAATCCCAGTCCGCCCGCGCGGACCTGCTTCGCGGTCAGGTCGCGTTCGCGTCCGGGCTGGGCAGCGACGCGCCGCCGCTGTTGCTCAAGGCGGCCCGGCGGCTGGAGCCGCTCGATCTCGGCCTGGCCCGGGAGACCTACCTGACCGCCTGGATGGCGGGCCTGTTCGCGGGCCGGCTGGCCTGTGGCGCGGATCTGATGGAGATCTGCCGGGCCGCGCGGGCCATGCCCCGGGCCGGCGCGCTGAGTCACGCCCAGGTGGTGCTGGATGCGCTGGCGGAACTGGTCACCGACGGCCCGGCCGCCGCGGCTCCGAAGCTGCACGCCGTCATCAGCATGTTCACCGGCAGCGGCCGGGGCAGCTTGACCACGGCCGAAGAACTCCGCTGGGGCTGGCTGGCCCAGGCCGCGGCCAGCGCTCTGTGGGACGACGACACCTGGCGGGTCATGCTGGCCCGTGAGGTGCGGCTGGCCCGGGACGCCGGCGCGCTCGACTACCTGCCGGTCACCCTGGGCGCGCTGGGCACCGCGGTGGTCTGGGGTGGCGACTTCGCGACGGCCGAAACCCTGATCACCGAGTCGGACGCGGTGTGCGCGGCCACCGGCACCCGGGCCGCCCCGTTCACGGCGATGATGCTCACGGCCTGGCGGGGGGCCGAGACCGAGGCCATGGAACTCGTCACCGCCACCCTGGCCGACGCCACCGCCGCGGGGCAGGGCATCGCGGTGACCTTCGCCCACTGGGTGTCGGCGACGCTG
>DASXJM010000702.1:0-5699 GCA_036497405.1 Streptosporangiaceae bacterium
GCCAGCAGGCCCTCCTCGACCGCCCGGCGGAACGGGGTGCCGTGCGTGTAGGGCGCGCCGAAGTAGGTGTCCCAGGTGTCCAGGTGGGCGTCGAAGTGGACCAGGGCCACCGGTCCGTGCCGGGCCGCGGTGGCCCGCAGCAGCGGCAGGGCCACCGTGTGGTCGCCGCCGATGGCCACCAGGTGGTCGGCGTCGGCCAGGACCTGGTTGGCACCGCCTTCGACGTCGGCGATGGCCTGGTTCAGGTCGAACGGGTTGGCGGGCAGGTCACCGGCGTCAGCCACCTGGTGCCCGGACCACGGGTGGACCTCCAGGCCCGGGTGGTAGGGACGGAGCAGCTTGGAGCCGGCCCGCACCGACCCGGGCCCGAACCGGGCCCCGGGCCGGTAGGACACCCCGGAGTCGAACGGGATCCCGGCGATGGCCACGGCGGCCCGGCCGACGTCGGTCAGCCGGGGCAGCCGGGCGAAGGTGTCCGGGCCCGCGTACCTGGGCACGACCAGCGCGTTGGGGGGTCCGACCGGCTGGGGCAGGTCACCTGACTCCGGGGTGTCGGACACTAGCTGTTCTCGATGATGCCGCGGATGAACATGGCCTGGCCCGCATGCTGCAGGTCGTCGGAGACCACGCTGACCAGCCGGACGGCCATGGTGACCGGCGGGGTCCAGGAGGCGTCGACCACCTTGGCGTAGTCATCCTCCTTGAGGTGCTTCACGAACCGGGTCGCCTCCTCGATCACCTCGTCGAAGTAGCCGATCAGGATCTCGCCCGACCTGGGCCTGACCGCGGCCACGTCGTCGCCGCCGAACCCGTAGCCGGTGGCGTTGGCCGGGAACGGCAGGCCGAACTTCTCGGCCCAGCCGCTGCCGGTCCAGACCTGCTCCTTGCTGGCCGCCTCGGACAGGTGGTCGTCGGTGATCCGGCTCAGGTGCCAGATCAGCCAGGCGATCGAGTTGGTGTCGCCGTTGACCCGGAAGGCCAGCTGGTCGGGGGTCAGGTTGTCCGCGGCCTGGTGGACCACGTCGTGGACCCGGCTGAAGGCGTCAACCAGAAGATCGTTGCTCGTCATGGGATGCCCCTTTGGGAATGTTCAGCTATCACTATGGTCTTGGCTGCCCGTTATTTTTCCGGGCCGCCGATGGCCACGTCCACCCCGGGGGACCAGTGGACCAGCGGCGGGCCGTCCGGAGCGGGCAGCCCGGCCGCGGTCAGCAGCTGATCGTCGACCATGGTGGCGATGGCCCGGTGCAGGGGCCAGGGGTCGTGACAGGCCCGGGCCGAGGTGCACCGGCCCGCGGTCACGCTGAACAGCCGCCAGCGCGCGGTCAGATAGTGCTCGAACTCGGTGACTTCCGCCAGGGGGATCGGGGCGCCGATCCGGACCCGGATCCGGCTGGTGGCCGGGGTGGGCCGGGGCCAGTGGCGCCGGGTCAGGTAGGCCATCTCGTCCCCGCGCCGGCCGAGCCGCATCGACGACCAGAAGTACGGCAGCCGGTACGGGCCGCCCCGGGCGACCAGGACCGCGCCGAGCCGGGCCGCGTCGAGGGAGAAGAACCAGATTCCGCTGCGGCCGGACTCGTCGCGCACGTAGGTGCGGACGTTGGTCTCGCAGAAGTTCGACACCCACGGGACCCGCCGGCCGTCCGGGCTGGCCACCCGCATGAAGAACGGCACCAGCCCCACCCAGGCGGCGCCGTCCCAGGTCTCCGCGGTCAGGCCGTCCGGCAGCAGCCGCTGGACCGCGCCCGGCTCGAACCCCCAGTGCAGGAAGCTCAGGCGTTCCCAGCGCTGGCGCATGATCGGCCGTTCCACGGTGAACGGGCAGATGCCGGTGACCGGGAGCTCACTGGTTCCGGTCATGCCGGAGTGCCGGTCTCGGTCCAGCGCCGGAAGGCCTGCACCTGCTGGCTGGGCCAGGCCCCGTCGCAGGGCATGGTCCCGTTGGCCACCCGCTCCAGCACGTCGGCGGCGTGCGTGCGCACGTCGTCGTAGGACCACAGGTCGAACGCGAACAGCATGGACTGCCGGTCCTTGGCCCGGAACATCGGCTTGACGTGGCTGGCGAAGCTCACCGGCTCGTCCGGGCCGGGCAGGGTGACGGGCTGGCCGGTGTCCCCGGCGTCCCCGGCGTCGGGCTGGGCGGTGGTGTCGGGGGGCCCGGCCGCGGTCCAGCCCCAGGGCGGCAGGGCTCCGTTTTGGCCAGCACCGCCTTGGCCAGCACCGTTTTGGCCAGCACCGTCCGGGCTGGTCAAGGGGGCGCCGGCGTACCAGGTGAGGAACGCGCTGAGCGCGGCCCGGAACGGGGCGTCGGCGGGCAGGCCCACCTCCCCCGCGGCCTGACCAGCCAGCGTCACCCAGCGGGCCTGCTGGCCGGCGGGGAGGTCGCCCGTCACCGCGGGGACCCAGGCGCCAGCGTCCGCTGGGCCGCCGAAGGCCGCCCCGATCCGCCGGGCCTCCCGCTCGGGGTAGCCGGGCGGCAGGTTGGCGAACACCGGGGCCAATCCGGGGTCGGCCGGGATCAGCTTCTCGTACAGCCGCCGGGTCAGCCGGGTCAGGGCGGGCAGGCCGCCGGCCCACTCGAACAGGCTCGGCACCCGGCCCGGGGTCAGCTGGGGGTCGCTGAAGCCGACGTACCAGTGCATGCCGCTGCAGAACGGCTTGTTCTGCGAGTGGCCGCAGCGGCAGAGCGCGTAGTGCTCCCGGGACGCCCCTTCGCCCTGGGGCACGGCGGCGCCGTCCGGGCCGGTCAGCGCCAGCCCGCCGGTGATCCGGTACGGGCCGTCCCTGGTGATCTCGACGGCCTGGTACCGGCGCCCGTGCCAGTCGGCCAGGGCCCGCTGCTCGTGACCGTCGAAGGCCAGGCCGAGGGCGCCGGACGGGCAGTCCCGGACCGCCCGCACGATCTCGTCCATCCGTCCCCCGCTGGGGGCCACGAACGGCTCGGCGTCGGTGCGGAACACGGTGTTCAGCCGGTCGGTGCAGAAGCCTGAGTGCTGGCACACGCCCCGGTTGTCGAACACCGTGACCTGCTCGCCGTCGTAGGTATCGCGGTGGTCGGGGATCCGGGTGGGGTCCTTGTCGCCGGTGAACCCGTTGCTGGCGTGGGTGCCGTCGCAGAACGGTTTCCGGGCCGAGGCGCCGCAGCGGCACAGTGCTAGCTGAGGGGGGCCGACCTGGGGCGGGACCGGGACTTCCTGGCCCAGGTGGTCGCGGACCGAGGCCACGTTGGTGGCCAGGTAGGGACCGTTGTCGGCCACCTGGATCCCGGCGGGCAGTTCGGCCTGCAGGTCGCGCAGGATGGCGCCCCGGCCCGCGGCCGGGGCCAGCGCGCAGGCCAGGCCCTGGAGGGCGGCGGTGGCTTCGGCCAGGCCGGGCTCGGCGGCCCGGGCTTCGGCGTCGTGGTGGGCTTGGACGCGGAGCCGGGTCACGTCCTGGGCCAGGAGCCAGACCTGATCGGCTGGGGTGACTGAGTCTGGCGGGGTTGGTGGGGTGGCTGGGATGGTGGGGGTGAGGGTCTGGAGGGCGTCAGACAGGGGGCGGAGGACGCTGTCGACCAGGCGGGGAGCCAGCCAGCGGAGCTCTCGGGTGCCGGGGCCAGGCTGCAGCAGGCGCGTGGTCACGGTCCAGGCCTCGTCGATGGCCCGGGCCAGGTCACCCGGGACGGGGCCGGAAGAGTCACTCACCAACCTTCGGTAAAAAGAATCTGCTCGGGCTTGCAGGGCGGACAGATCGGCGTCGGCGGGGGCGGTGGCACCGGCCGGGTCCGCACCGGGCGCGGCCGGGGCGTGCGCCGCGGACGGCGGCAGGAAGGCGGCCAGCGAGCCCGACAGGCGGGCCAGGGTGGCGCCGGCCTGCTCGACCACCACGGTCACGTCGGCGGGCGCAGGGCCGGCCGGGCCGTCCGGGTCGCCGTCGACGATCTCCTGAGCGAATCCGGCCGCGACGGCCAGCCGTTCGGACAGCAGGGCCCAGGCCGCGTCCCGGTGCGGCAGCAGGTAGTCGCTCTCGTAGAACAGCTCGAAGCTCGGGCCCGCGGTCTGGCCCGGGTACTCCGGGCCCGCGGGCATGGCCGTGATCAGCTCGCCGAGCGGGCTGATGACCTGGGCCATCAGGCCCACGCTGGCGGTGGCCAGCGTCTGCAGCTGGGCGTCGGACTCGTCGGTGTGGGCGAAGAACCGTTCGAAGATCGCCAGCAGCACCTCGTAGGCCACGTTGAACAGGTCCATGACCCGAGCCGTGACCGGGTCGGTGATCAGCGCGACTTCGGCGCCGTTGTCGCACGGGCGGACGTTGGCCGTCCGCACCGGCCGGGCCGGCATCAGGCCCGGGTTGTCCTCCCGGGCCTGCGTGTACTCGTCCATGATCTCCACGAACTGGCCGAAGTGCGCGCTCTGCCAGGCCCCGCGCGGCCCCTCGCCCTGCTCGAGAATCTCGTCGATGGCCTGCTGGGCCGTGGCCAGGTCGGTGACCGCGACCAGCTCGGGCCAGCCGAAGGACCCGGGGGTGGCCTGCGCCCGGGGCGGCCCCACGAACAGCCAGTCCTCGCCGTGCCGTTCGACCAGGTGCCTGAAGCCGGCCTCGATCGACCGGTACAGGTGCCCGACGGTCTGAAAGTCCTGACCACGGGGCACGATGTCGCCCGCCTCCATCAGCGGCGCGGCCCGGCCGAAGGCGGCCAGCCCTTCGGCGTCGCGGATGTCCATGCCCTCGGGGCGCTCCAGGAACATGAAGTGCCGTACGGCCTCTTCGCCGAAGGGCAGCAGGGCCAGGTGCACCCCGGCCGGGTAGTGGCTGGCCGGGTGGGGGAAGTTCGGCCGCGACAGGTGCGGGGCCGCCCCCACCGCCGACAGCAGGTTCTGGACCAGAGCCAGGTGCAGCATCTCCTGGGTGGCCACGTGCATGATGACCTTGCGCCAGCGGCGGGTCTTGGCCAGCTCGGCTTCGGTCAGATCCTCGCCCTCGCCGTTCTTGAGCGAGAAGGCGGCGTACAGGTACTGGCACATGATGCCGTGCTCAAGCTCGGCCGCCTCGCACAGCATGTAGATGAGGGCCTCGCGGTGCTCGATCACGAACGGCGCCTCGGGCGGGGCCAGGCCGCCCCGGGTCGCGATGACCTGGGCCAGGCGGCCCGTCGCCGTGACGGGCTGGTCCGTCTCCTGACCCGTCTTCTGGTCCGGCTGCTCGCTGGTAGTCATTAATCTCCCCGTATGGACTGGTGCAGCGTGGGGCCAGTTTTGCTCTAGATGGGGCGATTTCCCTAGCGGATTTGGCCCATCTTCGCCACGGGTGAACGAAATGGAGGCACGGGTGGCCGATCGGACGCACATCCTGCTGGTGTCGGGGAGCACGCGGGGCGGGTCGGCCAACACGGCCGCGCTGCGAACCATGCGCGAGGTGGCGCCGCGGATGGTCACGGCCGTGCTGTACGAGGGGCTGAGCGAGCTACCGGCGTTCAACCCTGACGACGACCGGGACCCGCTGCCGGGCCCCGCGGACCAGTTGCGCAAGGCCATCGCGGGGGCCGACGCGGTGGTGTTCTGCACACCCGAGTACGCGGGCAGCCTGCCCGGCAGCTTCAAGAACCTGCTGGACTGGACCGTGGGCGGCGGCGAGATGTACGGCAAGCCGACGGCCTGGATCAACGTGGCCGCGCCGGGGCGCGGGGCGGGAGCCGAGGAGTCGCTGGCCTCGGTGCTGGG
>DASXJM010000703.1:0-2720 GCA_036497405.1 Streptosporangiaceae bacterium
GCGGTCAGCTTCCTGAGGGCAGTTGCGTCCGGTCCCGCGGGCTCCGGTGACGACACCTGGGCCGACCACCACACCGACCCGTCCGGGGCCGGCAGGTAGATGAACGCGCCCTGCCGCCCGTAGATCATGTTCCACGATCCCGGTTCCAGGGCCAGCCCGGACGAGGTCCCGGGCACGCTGTACTGCCCGGCGTAGACCGGAGCGGGCGCGGCCGGGTCCAGGAACCCCCGGGTCGCGGACCAGATCCCGTCCGCCCCCACCACCAGGTCCGCCCCGCCTTCGGCCCCGGCCCCGGCCAGCGCGGCCAGATCGTCGTGGCCCAGCCGCCGTCCGGTCACGATCTCGGCTCCGGCCCGGCGCGCCTCGTCCCGCAGCACAGCCACCAGGCCGGACCGCATCAGCGTCACACTGATCATCGGGTCGTCCCCGGTGCGCCCGCGGGGCACGTCGCCCAGCAGCTTGCCGCGCCCGGCCCACATCCGCTGCCGCGGCACGCTGAACCCGGCCGCCCGCACCTGGTCCAGGACGCCGAGCACGTCCAGCCCCCGCAACCCGTTGGCGGCCAGGCTCAGAAACGACCCCACCGGCCCGGCCGGGTCCTCGTACGCCTCGTACACCGTCACCCGCGCCCCGATCCGGGCCAGCGCCACCGCGCAGGCGGTCCCGGCCACCCCGCCCCCCGCGACCACCACGTTCAATCCCCTGCGTTCCACCGCGCCACACCCGTCCTCTCGACTGAGCCGAATCTAAATTCACTGAATCTAAATTCGGCGAACTGAGATTCAGTATGATGAGGGAGCACAGGCGGGTCAAGAGGGTTTCCAGCGGCACGTCTCTCTGATAACAAAGGGCGGGCGCGGCCTGGCTCATCTGATAACAGCAAGAGCCACGGGCGGAGCAGACACTGGTTCAGAAAGGGCGGACAGTGGGCGTTCGCAAGGAAAAGGCGGCGGGGACCGAGGCCGCACTCAAGGACGCGGCCCGGGACCTGTTCGCCGAGCGCGGTTATCTGAACACCAAGATCACTGACATCACCCGCGCGGCCGGGCGGGCCACCGGGTCCTTCTATGAGCATTTCGGCAGTAAGGAAGACCTGCTCAAGGCCCTGCTGGCCGACCTGCGCGACCAGGCCAGGGACGAGATCACGGCCCAGCCCCACCCGGCCGACCACAATCTCACCGAACGCGAGCAGTTGCGGGCCCACCTGGCCGCGGCCTGGCACACCATCCGGGACAACTTCCCGGTCGTTCAGGCCGTGCACGAGGCCACGGTGGCGGCCGGGCCGGGCGCGGGGGAGTCCTGGCGGCAGCTCAGCACCGACACCGTGATTCTGCGCGATCACCTGGAATACCTGCGCCAGCAGGGCCACCCCCTGCCCGGTGACCCCGAGCTGGTGGCCGCGGCCATGGGTGGCGTGCTGGCCACCCTGGCCTACGCCCTGCTTCCGGCCCGGCCGGCCCCCTACGGCGACGACCAGGTCATCGACACCGTGACCAGCCTGCTGCTCACCGGCCTGCGCGGCCCCACCCCGGACCCAGGCCCCGGTTAAGACTCCAAGGCGCCCAGCGCTTCCCGGACCTCATCCAGCAGCGGGGGCGGAAGCTCCTGCGCCAGCAGGTGCCGCAGGGACTTGCCGTAGGCGACCCCGAAGGCCTCGTCGGCCGGGACCGCCACGTCGGGCGTCACGCCGGTGCCTTCCCAGTTGGTCCCGGTCACCGGGTTGACCGAACGCGCGTGCGGGATCAGCAGCACCAACGTCGGCGTGACCGGGGCGCCGGCGGTCGGGTGCGCCCCGCCGCCGGTGGTCTCGCCGATCACCTCGGCCCGGCCCTGGGCCTGCAGCGAGTACGCGAAATCCTCGCCGCCGGAGAACGTCTCCTGGCTGGTCAGCACGTACACCGGCCGGTCCAGGTAGCGGTCGCCGGGCAGGTGGGCCAGGGTCCAGAACTGCTTGGTCTCCCCGGTGCCCGCGTCGAAGATGTCGTTCAGGTGGGTCTCGGCGTCCGGGAACAGGTAGCTCAGCCAGAACACCACCCCGTCCGGGGAGCCGCCGTGGTTGTGGCGCAGGTCGACGATGAGCGCGCCGGTCCCCGCGACCAGCTCCATGGCGGCGGCGATGGCCCGGCCGCCGTCCTCCGGGTCGGCCACGCCGTGCAGGTCGAGGTAACCGACGTCGCCGTCGAGGCGTTCGACCCGGTGGATGCCGTAGTTGTGCGGGCCGTGCCGCTCCAGCCAGTCGGGCCGCGGCGGCCGGTCCGCTGCCCCGCGCCCCGGACGCCCGGCCCAGGGCGGCCGGACCCGGACCCGCAGGTGCCGGTCGTGGCAGAACTCGTACAGCTGGCTGGTCAGCTTCCCGGCCAGCGCCTCGTCGTCCAGGCCGTCGTACTCACCCGCGGCCAGGCTGGCTTCGAGCCCGTCGGCGGCGGCCGCGCCCCGGTCAGGGAACACGTAGCTGGTCCGGAGCAGCCCGGCGATGGCCGGGATGGACTCGGTGACCGGCACCGGCTCGGTGGCCAGGGCCGGGTCGTTGGCCAGGGTGATCCGCTCGGCGTCCGGGCCGGGCACGGTGAACTCCAGCAGCTGGGTCTCGGGCAGCCGCAGCGCCACCTCCCGCCGCAGCCGCCGCATGCCCACCTGGTGCTCCTGGGCCCAGGTGTCCAGCGACCCGTCCGGGGTCTGCGCGAACACCCGGATCAGGAGTTCGCCCGGCTCCAGGGCCG
>DASXJM010000704.1:0-5781 GCA_036497405.1 Streptosporangiaceae bacterium
CGGCGGGAGTTGTTCAGGTCGTGGGGCTGGCCCAGCGGGATCTGGCTCGCCTCGTCGAGGCGGCGGTACTGGTCGTCATCCAGCCGAACCTCCAGGGCGGCGAGGTAGTCGTCCAGCTGGGCCAGGTTGCGCGGCCCGGTCACCGGGACCAGGGCGGTGGCCGAACGCCGGTTGCGAGCCAGCAGCCAGGCCAGGGCCACCTGCGCGGCCGGGACCCCGAGCTCGCCGGCGACGGCGAGCACGGTGTCGACGGTGGCGGTCTTGCGGTCGTCGTCCTCGGTGTGGACCAGGCGCTTGAGCTCGGTCAGCCGGCCGGCGTCCGAGGTCCGGTACTTGCCGGTCAGCAAGCCGCCGGCCAGCGGCGACCACAGGGCCCCGCCCAGGCCGAGCGCCTCGGCCATGGGCAGGATCTCGCGGTCGGCGGTCCGTTCGGCCAGGCTGTACTCGAATTGAACGCCGATGACCGGGCTCCGGCCACCCCCCTCGGCCAGGGCCACGGCCCGGGCCGTCCGCCAGGCCGGGAAGTTGGACAGCCCGGCGTACAGGATCTTGCCTTGCCGGGTCAGGTCGTCCAGGCCGCGGACGATCTCCTCGGTGGGGGTCACGCTGTCGGGAAAGTGCACCCAGAGCAGGTCGATGTAGTCGGTCTGCAGTCGGCGCAGGCTGTCCTCGACGGCCCGGGTCATGTTCTGGCGGCTGTTGCCGGTGTGCATCACGTCCGCGCCCGCGCTGACGCCGGTGGTGAACTTGGTGGCCACGGTGAACTGGGACCGGACCCCGGTCAGCAGCTGGCCCAGGATCTCCTCGGACTCGCCGAACTGGTAGCTCTCGGCGGTGTCGAGGAACGTCCCGCCCGCGTCCGCGAACCGGTCGAACACCTTGCGCGACTCGGCCAGGTCGGAGCCGGTGCCCCAGCGGGTGCCGAACATCCCGGTGCCCAGGGCCAGCTCCGACACGCGCAGCCCGGTGGTCCGTCCGAAGGTCGTGTAGCGCATGTCCCACCTCATGTAAAACGATCGGTTTACCAAGCCCACGGTACGCCAGGTCGGGGCCCAAGGTAAAACGATCGGTATACTTTGGCCATGGAATCGTCGCCGGGGTCGCCGGGTTCGTCGGGGTCGCCGGACCTGGTCGCGCCCACCCGCGGAGGCCGCGGGGCCCGCGAGCGCATCCTGCGCGCCGCCGCCGACCTGTTCTACGCCGACGGCATCAACACCACCGGCATGGAACGCCTCACCGAGGCCGCCCACGTGTCCAAGCGGACCTTCTACCAGCATTTCCCGAGCAAGGCGGCCCTGGTCGAGGCCTACCTGCACGGTCAGCGGCCCAGCGGTGAGCAGACCCTGGACCGCGACGATCTCAGCCCGCGCGACCGGCTGCTGGGCCTGTTCGCCGAGCGCGCCGCCACCGAAGGCCGGTTCCGGGGCTGCCCGTACCACAACGCCGCCGTCGAGACCGCGGGCGCGCTGCCCGAAGTCCAGGCCGAGGTGGTCCGGCACAAGCAGGAGTTCGCCGCGCGCCTGATCGAGACCGCCCGCGCGGCCGGGGCCCGGGACCCGGAGGGCCTGGGCCGCCAGCTGGCCGTGCTGTTCGAGGGGGCCAAGGCGCTGTCCACCTCGCTCAACGACGGGTGCCCGGCCGACGACGCCCGCCAGGCCGCCATCACGCTGATCGACGCGGCCATGACCGGTGAGTGACACCGACCAACCTTCCATTTATTTATCGAAGGTTGGTTACGGGGGCGGCGGTAACTACGGCGGGAACCGCAACCGGGCGGGCGGAACGGGTCAGGAGTTGGACGGCGGGCGTAGCCGGAGCCCGATCATGCCGCCGTCGACGGCCAGGGCCGTGCCGGTGGTGGCGCTGGCCAGCGGGCTGGCCAGGTAGGCGATGCCCGCCGCGACCTCCTCGGCGGCGACCAGCCGGCCGATGGGCTGGCGGGCGTTGAGGGCGGCCCGTTCGGCGGCCGGGTCGTCGGCCGCGTTGAGCAGGCGGCCGATCCAGGGGGTGTCGGCCGTGCCGGGCAGGACGCAGTTGACCCGGATGCCCTCGCGGACGTGGTCGGCCGACATGGCCAGGGTCAGCGCGTAGACCGCGCCCTTGCTGGCCGAGTACAGGGCGCGCTGGGGGAGACCGGCCACCCCGGCCACCGAGCAGGTGTTGACGATGGCGGCCTGGCCCCGGTCGGCCACGGCCCGGCGCAGGTGGGGCAGGGCGGCCCGGCTGACCCGGACCATGCCGACCACGTTGATGTCCAGCACCCGGTGCCACTCGTCGTCGGAGTTGTCGGCCACCGTGCCCGCCGCGCCGATGCCGGCGTTGTTGACCAGGACGTCGAGCTGGTCGCCGAGCGCGGCCACGGCCTCGCCGACCGCGCGCTGGACGGCGGCGTCGTCGGTCACGTCGGCCACCACCCCGGTCAGCTCATGCTTGTCGTCGACCTGATCGCGGTCCAGCACCGCGACCCGGGCGCCCCGGCTGGTCAGCAGCTGGGCGGTGGCCAGCCCGATGCCGGAGGCCCCGCCGGTGACCAACGCGGTCAGTCCGCTGAACTCACCGGTTGCGGCCCCTTGTTCACTCACGCCGTCCTCCACTCTGACATCGGGAAATACGCCCGATGTATTGTCACACGAGCCGATGTTGCCAGGTTCGAGGGAACGGTGCCGATGCGGATAGCCCTGTTCATCACCTGCCTCACCGACACCCTGTATCCGGCCACCGGGCAGGCCGTGGTCCGGCTGCTGGAACGGCTCGGCCATCAGGTCGAGTTCCCGGCCGGGCAGACCTGCTGCGGGCAGATGCACTTCAATACCGGCTACCGGCGCGAGAGCCTGCCCCTGGCCCGCAACTTCGCCGACAGCTTCGCGGGCTACGACGCGGTGGTCAGCCCGTCGGCGTCCTGCACCGCGATGGTCCGCGAGTACCACGGCCAGCTGGCCGCCGAGGCCGGCGACACGGGCCTGGCCCGGACCGTGGCCGAGCTGGCGCCACGGGTGCACGACCTGTCCACGCTGCTGGTCGACGTGCTCGGGGTGACCGACGTGGGCGCGTACTTCCCGCACCGGGTGACCTACCACCCGACCTGCCACTCGCTGCGGATGCTGCGGGTCGGTGACGCGCCCCGGCAACTGCTGAGCCAGGTCCGCGGCCTGGACCTGGCCGACCTGCCGGACGCGGAGTCCTGCTGCGGCTTCGGCGGCACGTTCTCGGTCAAGAACCCGGACGTGTCCGCGGCCATGTGCGCCGACAAGGTGGCGGCCGTGCACCAGTCCGGGGCCGAGGTGCTCTGCGCCGCCGACAACTCGTGCCTGATGCACATCGGCGGCTCGCTGTCCCGGCAGCGGGCCGGGGTGTCGATCATGCACCTGGCCGAGATCCTGGCTAGCACCGAGGACGAGCCCGCCGTGCCCGGTGGCCATCAGGCGGCGGTGCGCTGATGGCCGCCCCCGCCCATCCGGCCATGCCCACCTACCTCGGGATGCCCGCGTTCCCCGAGGCGGCCGCGGCGGCCCTGGGCGACTCCCAGCTCCGGCACAACCTGGCCCACGCCACCGGGGTGATCCGGGCCAAGCGGGCCGGGGCCGTGGCCGAGCTGAGCGACTGGGCTGAGTTGCGGGCCGCGGCCAAGGCCATCAAGGACCACACCCTGGCCCACCTGGACACCTATCTGCTCCGGCTGGAAGCCAGCGTGACCGAGGCCGGCGGCCACGTGCACTGGGCTGCCGACGCCGCCGAGGCCGGCGAGATCGTGGCCTCGCTGACCCGGGCGGCCGGCACCGACCAGGTGGTCAAGGTCAAGTCGATCGCCACCGACGAGATCGGCCTGAACGAGACGCTGGCCGCGGCGGGCATCACCGCCATCGAGACCGACCTGGCCGAGCTGATCATCCAGCTCGGGCACGACCGGTCCAGCCACATCCTGGTCCCCGCGATCCACCGGAACCGGTCCGAGATCCGGGAGATCTTCCTGCGTGAGATGCCCGACGCGCCCCGGGACCTGACCGACGCCCCGCCGGAACTGGCCGCGGCGGCCCGGGAGCACCTGCGCCGGGCGTTCCTGTCGGCCAAGGTCGGCGTGTCCGGGGCCAACTTCGCGGTGGCCGACACCGGCTCGCTGGTCGTGGTGGAGTCCGAGGGCAACGGCCGGATGTGCCTGACCATGCCGGAGACGCTGATCTCGGTGGTCGGGATCGAGAAGGTCCTGCCCAGCTGGCGGGACCTGGAGGTGTTCCTGGCCCTGCTGCCCCGGTCGTCCACGGCCGAGCGGATGAACCCGTACACCTCGATCTGGTCCGGGGTCCAGCCCGGCGACGGGCCCAGGGAGTTCCACCTGGTGCTGGTGGACAACGGCCGCACCGCCACCCTGGGCGACCAGATCGGGCGGCAGGCCCTGCGCTGCATCCGCTGCTCGGCCTGTCTGAACGTGTGCCCGGTCTACGAGCGGGTCGGCGGGCACGCCTACGGCAGTCCCTACCCGGGCCCGATCGGCGCCATCCTGTCGCCCCAGCTGCGCGGCATGGGCTCGGCCCTGGACCAGTCGCTGCCCTACGCGTCCAGCCTGTGCGGCGCCTGCTACGACGTCTGCCCGGTGGCCATCAACATCCCCGAGGCCCTGGTCTACCTGCGTTCCAAGGCGGTCGAAGCCAAGCGGAAAAAGAAGCGCCTGCGGCCCGAGGCGGCGGTGTTCGGGCTGGCCGGGTGGGGCCTGCGTTCACCGCGGCGGCTGCGGGCGGCCCAGCGGGTGGCCGCGGCCAGCCGCCGGGTGATCGGGCGGTCGGGGACGATCCGGCGGCTGCCCCCGCCGCTGAGCGCCTGGACCGACACCCGGGACGCGCCCGCCCCGCCCGCCGAGTCGTTCCGCGCCTGGTGGAGCCGGACCCACGGCGGCCAGGACGGTGACCAGTGAGCACCCGCGACGACATCCTGGCCCGCGTCCGCTCCGCGATCGGGGACGCCCCCCGCCCCGACGTCGACGCCGCCTACCAGGACCTGCCCCGGCACTACCTGCAAGCCCACCACGACCAGGACATCGTGGCCCTGTTCGCCGCCCGCGCCGCCGACTACCGCGCCGTCGTCGAGCGCCTCCCCGAGGCCGACGTCCCCGCCGCGGTGGCCCGCGTCCTGGCCGCCCGGGCCCGCGATCCCGGCCAACCCTGCGCTCCCCAGCAACCCCAAGCCGCCCAGCAGCCCCAAGCTTCCCAGCAACCACATTCCGCCCAGCAACCCCCCAGCACCCAGCGCCAACACGAGTCACAGCAACCACATACGCCTCAGGAGTCACAGAAGGTGGGCTTCGTGGTGCCGGCCGGCTTTCCCGAGGAGTGGATTCCCGCCGGGATCACGGTGGTCCGCGACGACCCGCCGTTGTCGGCGGCGCAGCTGGACCAGCTGGCCGGGGTGGTCACCGGCTGCGCGGTGGCCATCGCCGAGACCGGCACCATCGTGCTCGACCACGGACCGGGCCAGGGCCGCCGGGCGCTGTCTTTGGTCCCGGACTTTCATCTGGTCATCGTCCGGGCCGATCAGGTCGCGGCCGACCTGCCGGACGCCTTCGGGCGGCTCGACCCGGCCCGGCCGCAGACGCTGATCTCCGGTCCCTCGGCCACCAGCGACATCGAGCTCAGCCGGGTCGAAGGCGTCCACGGCCCGCGCACCCTCCATATCTTGCTGGCCGGCTGACCGGGCGCTCCTTTAGAGTGGGCCGTGGCAGTCCCGGCTGCCCCTGGGTCCGCGGACAGGGCTTCAAGCCCACCGGCAGCACGGCCTGGCGCGACCCATCCG